>CAYQMV010000023.1:0-32856 GCA_964418705.1 uncultured Sangeribacter sp. | reverse complement strand
GGTGCGGAAAGGCACTAAACCGTGATTCAAAAAAATTTGTTATCTTTGCAGAAGTAAACGCGAAGAGAATGGAAACAGAGATGATATATTGCCGCCGCCACACACCCGTAGGGATAAAAGTGGAAGAGATCAGCGGTGGGGAGGATAAAAGCGCGCGCCTATGGCAAATCCTTGCACGCCAGATATACAACGAGAGCGACAAGGATGGCTATAGAGTGATTGAGCACTACCCCAACGGAGCGCCCTACATCGAAGGTAGCGAGCAACGCATCTCCGTGAGCCACACCCCCCACATGATGGTGGTGGCGACCCTGCCCCGCACCGGGGAGGTGGACTTGACCACATTCTCACCCCGCGCCGCCATGGGGATAGACGTGGAACGCCGCGACCGCCAACAGGTGCTTAAACTCCGCGACAAATTCCTCTCCGCCTCCGAGCAGGAGCTGGCCGCCCCCACCGACGTTGAAGCGAACATACTCGCATGGACATGCAAAGAGGCCCTCATCAAAGCCGCCCTCCAGGATGGCGACAATTGGAAAGAGGACTACACCATACACCATCTGCCGAACCTCGACAACGGCGAATTAGGCACCGCCACCGTGAAATTCCCCTCCGGGGAGGAACAACCGTTCAACCTCTACGCCTACCGCAACGAGGGCTACGTGATCACAATAGCCTTCTCGCCAAAATGCGCCACCTTCAAAAAGAGCAAACCGTCGCAACAAACGAACCAGCAAAAAGGTGAACGCAAAACAAATGAAGATTAGAGAGGCGAGATAGAGGGGTAAGATAAAGAGGTTAACAAAAACATGATAGGTTAACAAAAAGAGGTGAATAAATAGAGACGAAATGAAGAGACTACGCATAAGTATCATCATAGCCATGGCGGCGTTGTGCGCCGTAGGAGCCATGGCACGCAAGACCCTCAAAGTGGAGAAACCGGACCTTGAAAACATCAAGCAACAGGTGCTCAACCCCAAGAGCGAGTTCTATTTTCCCAAATTGGAGAAGAAATATCTCGCCAACGACACCGTGATGACCCCGGAGCAATACCGCTACTTCTATCTCGGATATATGTTTCAAGAGGACTACGACCCCTACCGTGAGTCGAAGCACTCCGCGCAAGTGGAGCCGCTGCGCAAAAAGGGTGGCAACTACACCAAGAAGGAGCTTGACACCATTATCTCCGCGTCGGAGCGCGTGCTTGAAGATAATCCGTTCGACCTACGCCAGATGTCGTTTCTCATCCATGCGCTGAAGGAGAAGAAGAAAGACCTACGCGCCAAGATATGGGAATACCGCTTGGAGAACCTCCTGGGAGCTATCAAAAGCACCGGCACGGGCGAGGATATCGACAACGCATGGTACGTCATATACCCCATGCATGAATACGACATGATGCAACTCCTGGGCTACGAAGCCACCGACGCCGAGTATCCCGCCGAGGGTATCGACCGCCTGATAGTGCGTCCCACCGCGGAGACCACGAAGCGCCTGCGCGGCAAAACTGCCGACAGCTTCTATTTCAACGTTGCGATACCACAGGCGCAATACGACCTCAAGCACCCCGACGAACTTGAGGAGGAGGATGAGACAGAATCAACAACAGAATAATCAAGAATAAGAACAAAATATGTCAGAACAGAAACAGACAGTGGGCGACGGCAAATTCGTGGCCTACTCCTACACACTCACAGAAGTGAAAACCGGCAAAATGCTCTTTGAAGCGAGCAGCGACGCCCCCGATGTGATGGTCTACGGTGTCAGCAACGACGTGGTGCCGGGACTTCTCGGAGCTATGAAAGACCTTGGCAAAGGTGACAAATTCGAAGTTACCCTCCCCGCGGCGGCGGCGTTCGGCGAGCGCAGCGAAGAATGGGTGAAGGAACTTCCCAAGACCATCTTTTCCCAAGGTGGTGAATGGCCCTCGGAGGTGTGCGTGGGTGCCTTGATTCCGATGATGACAGACCAAGGATTCCCCATCCAAGGCATCGTGACAGAAATCAACGCCGACAACGTGATAATGGACTTCAACCATCCCTTCGCCGGCATGGACGTATGCTACAAAGGCATGATTGAGGAGGTGCGCGACGCCACCGAGGAGGAACTTAATCCCCGCCAGGGATGCGGTTGCTGCGGCGGAGGCTGCGGTGACAGCGGTTGCGGAAGCTGCGGCGAAGGCGGTTGCGGCTGCAACTAACCGAACATCTCAACGTTTAAAAAAAACGTATTATAAAAGCGTATCATAGAAACGTATTATAAAGCGTATCATAGAAACGTATTATAAAGCGTATCATAGAAACGTATTATAAAGCGTATTATAGAAACGTATTATAAAGCGTATTATAAAGCGTATTATAAAGCGTATTATAAAGCGCATTATAAAATTTAGGAGTCCCACTTTTGCGAGCGGGACTCCTTTTTTATGTGTTGATAAACTTTTACTAATGAAAGCTTATGCTCCGAATTTGCTGTAGTCAGTGTCGAGCATATTGCCTGTCTCCATGAAAGTCTCGTGGAGGGCGAAAGCTGCTGAAAGCGTGTGCGGAGTGTGCGCGGGTTTCTTGGAAAGTTTCAAGTAATCCCACATCAATTGTTTGTACATCGGGTGAACGCAGTTCTCGATGATAGTCTCGGCTCTTTGGATTGGGCCTTTTCCGCGGAGGTCGGCGACACCTTGCTCTGTGACAAGAATCTTCACAGAGTGCTCTGAGTGGTCGACGTGGCTTGCCATAGGCACGATAGCGGAGATTTTGCCGCCCTTTTGGATTGAGGGGCATGAGAAGATGGAGAGGTAAGCGTTGCGGCTGAAGTCGGCGCTACCACCGATACCATTCATCATCTTAGTTCCGAGCACATGAGTGGAGTTCACGTTACCGAAGATATCAGCCTCGAGGGCGGTGTTCATGGCGATAAGGCCTAAACGACGCACAACCTCGGGGTGGTTGCTGATCTCACCCGGACGGATAAGGATTTTGTCGCGGAAGAAATCGATGTTGTCCATGAAGTGGAGCATAGCCTCATCGGAGAAAGTGAGGGCGCAAGTGCTGGCGAACTTACATTTCTCCTCCTCCATAAGAGTCATGACCGCGTCTTGGATAACCTCGGTGTACATTTCAAATTTGGGGATATCGGGGTTCTCACCGAGACCGAAGAGGACCGCGTTAGCGACGTTGCCCACGCCGGATTGAATCGGGAGGAACTCCTTGGGAAGACGACCGGCACGCAACTCGCCTACGAGGAAGTTGCAGACGTTGTCGCCGATACGTTGTGTGATTTCATCGGGGGCAGTGAAAGGAGCGATGCTCTCAGAAGCGTTGGATGGAACCACACCCACGATTTTTTTTGGATCGATTTTAAGCACGGTGCTACCGATACGGTCGCTGGGCTTATAGATAGGAATCTCTCTGCGGTGTGGAGGATCCAAAGGCATGTAGTTGTCGTGGAACCCACGGAACGAGGAACGATAATAAGAAGAGTACTCAATGATGATCTTCTTAGCCATCTGCGCGATAGTGGGTGTCATACCCAAACCGGCGCCAAGGATAAGCTCGCCGTTGGGGCTCATCTCAGTAACTTCAATGATAGCTACGTCGATGTCGCCATAGAACCCATAACGGAGGTCTTGCGCCATATGAGAAAGGTGACCGTCGAAATACTCCATACCACCGGCGTTGCAAAGGTTGCGTGAATCTTTGTGACCTTGATAAGGAGTACGCTTGTTAATGGCGTTAGCACGCGCCAACTCACCATCTACGTGGTCATTGGTGGAAGCGCCTGTAAACAAGTTAATTTTAAAAGGTATGCCTTTTTCATGGAGAGCCTTAGCGCGCTCGGCAAGGGCAACCGTTACAACCTTGGGGGTACCGGAAGCAGTAAAGCCGGAAAGCCCCACAGTATCGCCATTATTAATGTGCATGGCCGCCTCTTCAGGCGTAATAAATGGTATGCTCATTTGTAACGTTTAGATTTAAATGGTAATTTTGCACAAAATTACTTATTTAATCCCATATATGAACAAGTCTGCACCAAGAATTTTTATGAAATACGATAAAAATTGCACAATTTCAAAAAAAGTGCGCATTGAGACCTATGGTTGCCAGATGAATGTGGCTGATTCAGAGGTGGTGGCGACGATGTTGCAAACCGCCGGCTACGACACCACGGAGAACGATGCCGAGGCCGACGCGGTGATGATCAACACCTGCTCCATCCGCGACAACGCCGAGCAGAAAATCTACGGCAGAATCTCCTATTGGAAGTCGCTGGGGCGCCGTCGCGGCAGAAAAGTCATCATAGGCATCATCGGCTGCATGGCGGAACGACTTAAACAGCACCTCATCAACGATTACGGCGTAGACCTGGTGGCGGGCCCCGACGCATATCTCGACCTGCCCAACCTTATGGCGGCGGCGGAGACCGGCAACCCGGCGATCAACATCGACCTATCCACCACCGAGACCTACCGCGACATCATCCCCAAGCGCATGGGTTCCTCCGGAATCAGCGGGTTCATCTCCATCATGCGCGGATGCAACAATTTCTGCTCCTACTGTATCGTGCCCTACACCCGCGGACGTGAGCGCAGCCGCGAACCGCAAAGCATCCTCAACGAACTCGCCGACCTGCGTCAACGCGGTTTCAAAGAGGCGACACTCCTGGGGCAAAACGTCAACTCCTACAACTATAAGGATGAGACCACCGGGAAAGTCACCGATTTCCCCACCCTACTCGCCATGGTCGCCGAAGCCGCCCCGGAGATGCGCATACGCTTCACCACCTCGCACCCCAAGGATATGAGCGACGACACTCTCCACACCATGGCTAAATACCCCAACATCGCCCGCCATATCCACCTCCCGGTGCAGAGCGGAAGCAACAGCGTGCTTAAGGCGATGAACCGCAAGTACACCCGCGAATGGTACATGGACCGTATCCACGCGATACGTACCATCGTGCCCGACGCCGGAATCACCTCCGACCTCTTCTCCGGCTTCCACAATGAGTCGGAAGAGGATTTCCAACAGACCCTCGACCTTATGCGCGAAGCGGGGTTCGACTCCTCATTCCTCTTTAAATACTCCGAACGCCCCGGCACGTTCGCCTCGCAGCACCTCCCGGACAATATCCCGGAGGAGGTGAAGATTGAACGTCTCAACCGCATGATAGAACTGCAAAACGAGATGTCGCTGCACAACAACCTCGCCGACGTGGGCAAGACCTTCGAAGTGCTTATTGAGGGTGTGTCGAAACGCTCCAAAGAGGAACTGTTCGGACGCACCTCGCAGAACAAAGTGGTGGTGTTCGCCCGCGGCGAGCATAAACCGGGGGAGTTCATCAAAGTGAAAATCACCTCCGCATCCTCCGCCACCCTCAAAGGGGACGTGGTGGAGTGAATCCACAAAATCTGATAGAATAAGACTACCGGCCGACACGCCGAAAATAAATAGGACCCCCGCCATTCGGTGGGGGTCCTATCATACTCATCATTGCTAGCTGTAATTCCATAAATTCTCATTCGGGAGTTACACTTAATCTAATAACCTTAGCATGATTGTGCATCTACATCAATCATACTGTTTTAGATTTTAAGAAAAAAAAATTGACTGTCTCACGACAATCAATCTCATTTAACCTTAAAATCTAATACCATGAAAAACTCAATGCAAAGGTACAAACATTTTTTTAAACTATGCTATACAACATAGTTTTTAACGCATATTTAACGTGAATTTAACATTTTAGCGCATTTTTGCCCGATTTTGGACGCAAGAAAGGTGCGGAGGAGGGATAATGCCGCAAAAAAGAGTGCCCGATCAAACTTCATCAAAGTTTGCATCGGGCACACAGGTAAATGGGAGTATGATATCTTATTTACGTTTCTTCTTCCCGGATTTCTTCGAAGAAGATGATGATTTCGAATTGGATTTACCCTTTTTCGAGGAGGCTTTAGCGGGAATCTTAAGATCCTTGCCGGCACGGATGGCATCGCCGTCCATATTGTTGGCTTTCTTAATATCCTCCACGGAGACACCATATTTTCTGGCGATAGTGGAAAGATTCTCACCCTCTTTGATATTATGTGTAGTGGGCTGCTGGGCTTTCTCTTTTTTCTTCTTAGCAGCCTCTTTCTTCGCGGCTTCCTTCTTCGCGGCTTCCTTCTTCGCGGCGGCATCCTTCTTAGCCTTGGCAGCATCAGCTTTTGAGCTATCTGTCTTAGCATTATCCGTCTTGGCGGCAGACTCGCGCTTAGCCGCGCTCTCGCGTTGAGCTACGGCATCGGAGGATTGAGCCACCGACTGGTGCGACGGAGTGGAGGTGTTTGACTTCGCCGAAGAGCTTGCCGGCACCTGCACCCTCAATTGCTGACCGGTGCGGATGGCGTTACGGCGCAGCGAGTTCCACGTTTTCAAATCCTGAGGGGAGACATTGTACTTCTCAGCGATTGAAGCCAACGACTCACCGGGACCGACCTTATGCGTGATGGTCTTATACCCCTCGGAGGGGGCGGCGGATTGGGTGATTACCTCGGAGACCTCCTGAGCGGCGGTGTCCTGCTCATTGGCGGAATTATCAGCCACGAGGGTTTCCTCAGCCACAGCCACGCCGGGTTCGGCGGTGGCGCGCACGGCGTATTTGTCGGCATCATAGTTGCGGATATCATCCTCGCTCATGATGTAGGCATGAATCTGCTGGGAGGGGAGGATGAGATAGTATGGCGACTCGGGGGATGCCGGAATGATGTCGGCGCGGAACTGAGGATTGAGTATGCGTAGTTCCTCAACGGGGATGTCAAGGACTTTTGAAATCTGATTGAAATGGAGCCGGGTGTTGACAGCCACGGTGTCGGTCACCAACGGTTTTGTGGCGAGCACGGGGCTGATATTATGGTCCTGATAATAGTTCATCACATAGTTGGCGGCGATGAACATAGGGACATAACCGCGAGTCTCCGAGGGAAGATAGTTATAGATGGACCAGAAGTTATGCGTTTTGGGGTCGCCACCGGCGCGACGTATCGCTTTATTCACGGTGCCGGGACCGGAATTATAGGCGGCGATTGCGAGCGACCAGTCGCCGTATGTGGCGTAAAGGTCTTTTAGGAACGTGGCGGCTTTCTCCGAGGAGATGTAGGGGTCGCGGCGTTCATCGACAAGGGAGTTCACCTCCATGCCGAAGCCTTTGGCGGCGCCCAACATGAACTGCCACAATCCGGCGGCTCCATGCTTGGAAACGGCGTTGGGGTCGAGCGACGACTCTATCAGCGGAAGGTATTTCAATTCCAAGGGGAGCCCCTCCTGCTCCAGGGCCTGCTCGAAGATGGGCATATAGTAATGGCTCAACCCGAGGAGCGCCGCCACACGGCTGCGGCCGCCTCCGGTGAGATACCTGTCGATATAGGATTTGACGATTTGATTATAAGGCATCTCAATGATGGTGGGGAGGGCTTGCAGGCGTTTGATAATCACCTCATCCGACACCTCCACATTGGGAAGAGTCTTATATCTGTCGTCGGTGGCGGTGTAGTTTTTCATATACCAACCTTCGAGGAGTTTCTGAGTGTCGGACTCGAAGCTCTCGGGATAAACAATAGCATTGTCGGTGATGCTCTGCGAGATATCCAGCACCGACGCATGCTGCTGTGCCTTGGCGCATACGCTAAACGGGAGAAGCGCGGCGCCTGCTAACAAGATGCTCTTAGTAAATTTCCTCATTCTACTGTTTTTGGGGCACGTAGCCGTATTAAAGGGCCTGATTACAGGCCGTTAAATCAAAAATTCACCGCCCAATTGAGTCCCACGGCGGTTTTTCGGGTGGTGGGTTCCACAAAGACCGCCGGATGGACATCCATCGACAAATCGGGGGATATGTCGAAATGCGCCAACGACGCGTCCACATAAGCGTCGACCATACATAGCAGATAGACTCCCACTATGGAGATGATGCAAAGGTCGCGGTTGCGGCGGTAGTAATCCCTGCGCGACTTCATCACGGAAGTCAGCCACGAGGTGTCGATATCCGACTCCGACGTGGTGGGAGGGAAAAAGTTCATATAGCTATTCGTGTTGGGGTCACTGTCGGTGATGTCACGATAGCCTTGCGTGTAGTCCTGGTATTGGGTGTTGTTCCAGCTGGTGGCATAGCCCAATCCCATGAACGCTCCGACGATTATCGGGAGTTTCCAATAGCGTCGGTTGTATATCTGACCCAATCCCGGGCACAACGCCGAAAGCCATACGGCGCGCGTGGGGTCGGGGTTGAATATCTTTTTTCCGTCGAGCCCGTAAGGGGAATTAGGGTCTGTCACCACATTCAGCGGCTGCGCGACGGCAAGAGTGTCGGCTGCCACGGTGTCGGCTGCCACGGTGTCAACGACGGCTATGTTTTCTGCAACAGCGACGCTGTCGGGGATTTCCACCGGATCTTGCGGGGAGGGCATCGCCCGTAGCGGTTCCACAAAGCCTAACGGCAACAACAGCACCACTATCAATGACAGAGCCAGAATCCGCTGTGTCAACGGATATTCGCCCCCTTGGATGCCGCGTAGGATCGACTTTAGTGTGTGTTGCTTCATAGTTGGATAATCTTCGTTTTAATTTTTCAGCTTCTCAAACAGAGCCACCAATTTCTGAAGCTCATCGTCGTTTGAGAATTTAAGGGTGATTGTTCCCTGGCCGTCGCTACGGCGTGCGAACTTCACCGGAGTGGGGAAATAATGCTCCAATTCCTCACGGAAGAAATCATACTCCTTTCCGGAGGCCGCTTTCTGACGTTTTGGCAATTCGGGCTTCTCCCCTTTTTCGATACTCTGTTTGAGTTTCTGTGCCATCTCCTCCACCTGACGCACGGCGAGACCCTCTTTGATGATCATATTGTAGAGTTTAAGCTGCAATTTGGGGTCCTCCACGGCGAGGAGCGCGCGGGCGTGCCCCATGTCGAGCTTGCGGTCGCGCAGCCCTATCTGAATCTCCGCGGGGAGTTTCAGCAGGCGCAGATGGTTTGCGATGGTGGCGCGCTTCTTACCCAATCTGCCGGCGAGGCGTTCCTGGGTGAGGTTATAAGTGTCGATAAGCTTACGAAACGCCAGCGCCACCTCTATCGCGTTGAGGTCTTCGCGCTGTATATTCTCGATCAGCGCCATCTCGGTGATTTCCATATCCGAGGCGGTCCTCACGTATGCGGGGACGGTCTCGAGACCCGCCATTTGGGCGGCGCGCCAACGGCGTTCACCGGCGATAATCTGATACTCACCGTTGTCCACCTTACGCAGCGAAAGGGGCTGTATGATTCCCAATTCGCGGATGGAGGTGGCGAGTTCCTCAAGACTCTCGGCATCGAAAGTGGTGCGCGGTTGGTCGGGGTTGCGTTGGATTTGGTCCACTCTGATTTCATTTATGGCGGAGGATCCGTCGGTGCGTATCTCCGTCATTGAGATTATCGAATCGAGTCCGCGTCCAAGTGCGTTACGTTTCATTGATGCCATATCTTATATTAGTATCTTATATCAGTATCTTAATATCAATACTCGACAGTATCTTAGTATCAGTTCTTTTTATTCTTCTTATTTTTGGCGAGCACCTCTTTTGCGAGCGCTTGATAGCTCAAGGCGCCGCGGCTCTCCGGATCGTAAAGAATCACGGGAAGTCCGTGGCTTGGTGATTCCGACAATTTGATGTTGCGTGGGATCACGGTGGAGAAGACCATGTCACCGAAATGACTTTTCAGCTCCTCGTAGATTGAATTGGCGAGACGCAGGCGCGCGTCGTACATCGTGAGGAGGAAGCCCTCGATTTCAAGCGACGGTTTCAGACGGCTCTTGATGATACGTATAGTGTTGAGCAGTTGCGAGATTCCTTCGAGTGCGAAATACTCCGCCTGCACGGGGATAATCACAGAATCGGCGGCGGTAAGGGCGTTGATGGTGATGAATCCCAACGACGGGGAACAGTCGATGAGGATATAATCGAAATCATCCCTCACCGGCTCCAGAATCGACGCCAGCACTTTCTCGCGATGGGGTCTGTTGACCAGCTCAAGCTCCGCGCCCACCAAGTCGATGCGGGCGCTTAGTAGTTGAAGGTTATCGATACACGTGGGTTGAATCGCCTCCTTCACGGGATAATTGTCCACGAGACATTCATAGATCGACGCTTTAGCTTGACGAGGATCTATTCCCATGCCGGAAGTGGCGTTGGCTTGCGGGTCCGCATCTATGAGCAGCACTTTGGCACCTGCTTGTGCCATACATGATCCCAAGTTAAACGCGGTGGTAGTCTTACCTACGCCCCCTTTTTGATTGGCTATTGCCATTATCTTTCCCATACACGTACTTTTCGGTTTTCAAAAATGCAAAGTAATAGAATTTAATTGAGACTGCATAATTTTTTGGTTTAAAATCTCTTAAATGTTAACAAATCATGCATTTATCTATATTTCAGAGTGTTGGGAAACGGCCTTTTTCATCGTTTTCAAGAAAAAATAGAAGTACGACGCACACGCCAATCCCAGCACCACGCTGAAGCTATAGTAAACCCCCACGCTCATATAGCCGAGGACATCTCCGAAGAGCAACAAAATGGGCACACCCACCAGCGCATAGCAGAACACGGAGGTCCAGAGAAGGGGCTTCACGTGCGACGTGCCCCTGACAGCGTTGCTCAAGGTGACCTGCGTGGCGTCGAAGAGCTGGTAAAGCACCAACGGGGGTATCAGAAGCATCGCCGTCTCCACCACCAAATCATCGTGGGTGAAGATATGGAGCAGCTGCCGGGAGAAAAGGATGAATATCAGCGACGCGAGCACGCTGAACGCCAAATTCAACGTCACCCCCACCCCTGTCGCACGGCGTATGCCGCGGTAATCCTTGAGTCCCATCATCCCCGAGACGCGTATGGATACCGCCACGGCGAAGCTCATATATGTCATAAATCCGATCTGGCTCATGGTATTAGTCACCTGATAGGCGGCGAGCTGAATTTTGCCGAACCATCCGCAGACCACAGCGGCGAGCGACCATATAAGCACCTCCGCGCCGTTCTGAAACATCACGGGATAGGATGTACACACCACCCGTTTGAAAAGGTCGCCACCGAGTTTTCCGCGGCGCACGCCCTCACGGTAAGGATGATAACGTTTATGATGGTATATCAGCCAATATATCCCCGACATCGACATTATGCGCGACAGCAGCGTACTCAACCCGGCACCCACAAGCCCCAATTCCGGGGCTCCCCATTTGCCGTAGATGAGCATATAGTTCCCCACCACGTTAAGGAGGTTTGAGCCGAGGATAATCCACATGGGCGATTTGGTGTCGGTCACTCCATTAGCCATCTGCTGGCACGCATTGAAGAATCCCGCCGGGATCAACGTACACATAACAATCAGATAGTAAGGGCGTATCAATGGCAGCAGCTCCTCCGGCTGCCCCATCTTGTCGAGGAAGAAATATATCACCCCCATGATCAGCAGCATAATCAGCGCCACCGCCTCATTGGCGTAAATGCCCACACGGAGAGTGCGTCCCACCTCGTAGTTCTCTTTCTTCGCGAAGAGAGCTCCGATCAGAGGGGTGAGACCGTAGGAAAAGCCTATGAGCATCACTATCGGCACCATGAAGAAATTACTCACGAAAGCGGCGGCGGCGAGTTCGTTGGTGCCGTAGTCGCCCACCATGGCGGTGTCGACAAAGCTCACGGCGACAACCCCCACCTGTGTCACAAAAATAGGGAACCCGAGCCGGAATATATGTCCCAACTCATGTTTATAGCGTTGCCAGCGTGTGGGCGATGTTTCTTTCTCCCTTATTTCCATTAGGTCAATGCAAATATAATTGCGAATAGGCTGCAAAATTAGCAATTATATTCCGAAAAACCTAACCGTGGAATCAATCCTCCGGGAGTGGTTGCAGCCAATCGCGCGTAGGCTCCGCCAACGCCGTCAAATCAGGGCGCGGCGCGGCCTGGATGTTCTCCTCAAACTCGTCGAAAAGAGAGGGTGTGTAATATTCCTGTGTGTGTTTTTGTGTTTTCATTTCGTCTGTCTCTACATTATCCGCGGCGCTCTCATCCCGCCGCGGCGACTCCTCATCGTTATTATTCATGTCAATGACCGAAAGCTGGTGCAGCGCATCATAATCGCTCCGGTCTTTTAAAATCGCCTTAGCGTCGGCGAGCGCATGTTTCAATATGCGTATGCGGCGTTCGTACTGTGCCTTCATCCCCTCCACTTTCTCCACCATGGAGGTAATCTCCTTCACCTGCCGCTCCACCTCCTCTTTGTCGGCGGAGGAGTGGCGGTAGTCATCATATTCACGGCGCGTGCGCAGCAATTCATGCATATTCGCCGCCGCCGAATTTTGGGCGTTACGCAGTTCCTCCTCCAGAGTCTCCACACGAGCCTTCAGAGCGCGGTTCTCCTCATCGAGTGTCGCCACACGGCTGTCCTCGGTGCGTTCACGCTCCAATGCGGCGTTGAGATCGGCTACCGCCGCCTCATATCGCCGCCATGTGTCGGCAGGGTGGAAAAAACTGCGCCATCGTCCCATTATTCAACACTCTTCGCCTCCGGTTTTAACACCACCCCTTTCGACTTACGTCCGTTTATGGCGATGGTCAAAGGCTCGGAGAAGCGCACCATGCGCAGCCCCTCCGACTCATACACCGCCGGGAGGGAATCAAGATAATCCGTAGCCACATACCCCTCGCCGCGGTTGCGGTCGACGGTGAAATAGCCCACGCCGAAAGATGTGAGATTCTGGAAGAAGTGCGTGCCCTGTGAAGGCTCCACACGATACCCCGGCAACGCCGCCTCCACTATCAGGCGCGCTCCGGCGATCTGCGCCCAGCGCACCGGGATTCCCAGTGCGCTGTCGGAGGAACCCCACCGCCCGGGACCTATGAGGATATAGGGTTCGTCACGCTCCACCAATTCCTTGTTCAAGCGGTCTATCTCGCGTGCGAGCAAGGGGTTGCGCATGGAATCGAAGGTGTTGGGCTTCACGTAAAGGATCGTGCGCACACCGTCGGTCATGCCGTGTCCCAAGGCGGTTTCACTGCGCAATATCAGCGACTCGTCGGGGAGGTCGAGCCATGAATTGTCGAGCATCTCGCGGCGGTCGACTATCGGGCGTATCTGAAGCCAATAAATCGTGCCCTTACGTTCTTCGTTGGCGGCGTTGGGATTGACCATTCCGGCGAACTCTATCTCCACGGGACGCCCCATCTCATATTGTCCGGTGGAGAGCATGAACTTCGACACCTGAGCCAAGGGGAAGACACCCTGCTTGAGGATATTGGCGAAAGTCATCACCTTGCGCCCCTTTCCGAACTCATTGTCGCGGATTATTCTGTCCTCCACGTCGAAAGTGGAGACCATATACTTCAAAGCACCGGTGGCGAAAGCGTCAGCCACGGGAACCCTCGCGAGGTTGTAGCCGTCGTCGGCAGCCACATCCCTGACCGTCTCCTCCTTGGAGGGGAGCGCGTAGAGTTCCGTTTGGGTGTCGCGCAGAGCCGTCTCCAACGTCGAGGTCTGAATCACCTTGTCGGGATGCGCCGGCGAGAAACGCAACGCCTTGCCGCCGTCAACGATATACTTGCCGAGACCGGCGGCGACTTCCACCACGCCTTCCTCGGCTTGTTCATCACCCACGGGATAGTAGTTGAGCGAACGTCCCACCCCGGCGAACGACGGATAATACATGCCGGAGTGATCCTCACCCACCACCTCCTGAAGAATCACCGCCATCTTCTCTTGGTCAATAAGATTGCGTGTGGCGTTCATATAAGCTTTGGAGTCGCGGAAGAACACCGAAGCGTAGACACCCTTTATGGCCTCGCCTATATGCTTGAGCATGATATGGGTGTCCTCGAAATGCGGCACCATATAGGTGGAATAGACACCGGCGAAGGGTTGGTAGTGGGAATCCTCCAGCACGCTGGAGCTGCGCACTGCGATCGGGCGGTCCACCACTTGGAAAAGGGCTTCGAGGTCATCCTCCACCGCCCGCGGCAGCTTTGCGCGCAGGAACGCCTTCAGAATCTCGGCGTCGCTGACATCCGACAGAGCCGTGGGGTAAAGATTGTTCGACTCCATGAACTCATCGAATATGTCGGTACAGAGCACCACGGTGCGCGGGATGGTGATTTGCACACCCTTGAAGTCCTCACATTCCGGATACTTCTTGATGATGGAGTCTATAAACGCCAAGCCGCGTCCCTTGCCACCCAAGGAACCCTGCCCGATACGGGCGAAGTTGGAGTAATGGTCGAAACGGTCTTTGCGGAATATCGCCACCACGCCGCGGTTTTTCTTCCGGCGGTAACGCACGATAGTGTCGAAAATCAGTTGGCGCACGGTGGCTATCTGCGATAAATCGGTGACTTTAAACTGCCGCAACACCTCCGCGATAGGGAAAAGGGCGCGGCTATAGAGCCATCGCGATATATAGTTGTTGGATGCCAGTTCGTAGAGAGCGTCGGAGGGGATATTGAACACGTTTTTCTGCAACTCGTTGAGGTTGTGCAGGCGCATCACCTCCATTTTCGAAGCGGGGTCGCGCACCACCAGATCGCCGAAACCGAAATTGCGGCGCACGGCGTCGCGCAACGCCTGTGGGAATGTCTTACTGTTCTTATCCAAGAAGACAGCTCCCACCTCCTCGGCGTGCTTTTGGTTGTCTATTTCCGAGCTTGCCACGATCACAGGCATGAAAGGGTCATGCTCGCGCACCCTCTTAAGGAAACGGAATCCGGCGTCGGCAGCCATCTCCCCGTTGCGCGGATAGCGCACGTCGGTGATCACTCCGAGCATATTGTCGCCATACATCTCCAGCAGCCGGCGCGCCTCATTGTAGTCGCGCGCCAGCAGCACTTTGGCGCGTCCGCGCATACGGAGCATCTTCTCATGGTCGTTGAGGGCCTCGGTGGAGAAGTTCATCGACTGCGTGAGAAGGTATTTGAAGAGCAACGGAAGCATCGAAGAGTAGAAACGTGTGGAATCCTCCACCACGAGAATCGACTGCACCCCTATTTCGAGCACGTCGTAGGCGGCGTTCATCTTATCCTCGATGAGCTTGATGATCGCCAGGATGAGATCCACGTCGCCGAGCCATGAGAACACGTAATCCACGGCATCGGTGTCGGCGGCGGCGAGACGGCGGCTCACCTCCCTTGAGAAGGGACACAGCATCACAAACGGTATGTCGGGATACTGCGCGCGCATCTCCTTGGCGCGGTCAAGGGTGTCGGAGATTTCCACCCCCGGCATCGCGATAATCATATCGGGGAGCATCACCTCCATCTGCCGCTTCGCCTCTTCAAAGTTGGAGACCTTGATAAACCGCGGCGGTGACGACAGATTAAGTCCCACATACTCAAAATAAACCTGTTCCTCCACGCGTCCATCCTCCTCGAGGGTGAAGATATCGTAGGGACTCGCGATAAGAAGCACATTGAAAATGCGCTTCTGCATTAAATCTTGAAAAGCCGTCTCTTTCAAGAAGAGACGGCTCTTATGTGGTTGATAGGTGTTCATTGCTATAATTATTTATCCGCTTCCTCTTTCAAGTACCACTCCAGGGCGCCGGTCATCGACGCTGATTTGGCATTGGGGGCGGAAATGTCGAGCTTCAAGCCCGCGTCTTCGGCGGCCTTGCAGGTGGCGGGCCCGTAGCACGCTATCTTGATATTCTCTTTCTCCTGATCGAAATCGGGGAAGTTCTTCAACAACGAAGCCACTCCCACGGGGGAGAAGAAAATCAACATATCGTAATCCAATTTCTCATCAGGTTGGAAATCGTTGCTCACGGTGCGGTACATCACAGCCTTGGTGTAGGTGATTCCGGCCTTATCCAAAAGTTCGGACTCGCCGTTGTCTTTATGCACATCGGACACGGGAAGGAGCATAATCTCCTTGTGATGTTTGGTGAGGGCTTGCATCAACTGTGGATCATCGATTTTTCCGGACACGCCGAAGAAGATTTTGCGTTTACGATATACGATATACTTCTGAAGATAAAGGGCTATCGATTCAGTAGTGCAGAAATACTTCATAGTGGCGGGCACCTCGACGCGCAGCTCCTTGCAGAGGCTGAAGAAATGATCCACCGCTGTACGTGCGGTGAAAATCACTCCGGTGAACGTCGCCAAATTAATCTTTTGTTGACGGAACTCCTTGCCGGTGAGACCCTCTACTTTGATGAAAGGACGGAATACCATCTCAACGCCATATTTCTGAGCAATGTCATAGTATGGTGATTTTGTCGATGTAGGCGCAGGTTGCGAAACCAATATTCTTTTGATATTCATTATTTATACGTCTCCATATATAGGCGAAAGGCGGGCATTTAGGATATGTGCCACTGAAATGTTATAACAACATCAAGCACAAGAAACGCGCGCCGATATACACAATAATCAACGGAATTAATTCTACGGTGCAAAGGTAATACAAAAAAAGGAAATATGAGGAGGGTTGATGCGAAAAAATGCGAAATCCCTTGCACAAAAAGATGATTTTAGAGATTACAAAGAGCGAAAAAGCACAAAAAAGCAACTCTTGGCAACAAATAGGATAAAACATCATCGCCAAGGCTATCGGGAGTAGCGCCACCCCTAAAAGGGCCTGCGCCGCCGCGAAACCGCGCACCCATATCCTCGTGGTCGTCTTGTCGGAAAACACCACTCCCGACACCCAATACGTACACCACATCAGGAATCCGTATGCCAGACTCACCCCGATGCATATCAGCAATCCGAGCGTCACGTCGGCGCCCTTTGCCACCATCTCCAGCCCACCGATGCCATAGAAGAGTATCACTCCCAACGAAGCGAGACTCAGCACATTGAGAATGATAAGGAAGGAGGTCTCACGCACGGTGTCGTCGAAGATATTGTTGCGGCGGCGGGTGTCGGTGAGGTCGCGCACCAATATTTGGAAATACTTGCGGCTCTTGCCGGCTTTCACTCCCACAGCCATAAAAAGGAGGAGCAGGAGCATCAACACCCACGAAGCGTCCACACCCTCCGTGCGGTGGACGGTGCCGCGGTGCGAGACACGTTCCGCGCCGTCGAACACCACGCCATAGCCGCGCGCCGTCACCGATGTGTCGACTATGGTGTCGGTGCGCACACTGTCGGCGGGCGCGACAGGAACGCCGGCTTTCAACGCATCGGTGCCTTTCAATGCGCTTACGCTGTCGGCGGAAGCTGCATTTCCTACTTCAACCATCCCTCTTTTCTATACCATTCCACGCATTGCGCCAACCCCTCCTCCAACGAAGTGGGGGCTTTGAATCCGAAGTCACGCTCCGCCTTCGAGGTGTCGACACACCAATTGCGTTGTTTCATTATGTTATACTTATCTCTGTTGAGGGTGGAGGGTTTCATCCGCGCCACCCCTATTTTTTCAGCGATTACGCTCACTATTCTCAATCCCCACAGCGGCACCGTGATATTGACGGTGTGTCTGCGTCCCAACGCCGCCGACGACATCGTGCGGTACTCCTTCTGAGTGTAGCTCCTGCGTTCGGAAATGAGGTATGTGTTCCCCACCGGGGCTTTGTCGAGAGCATCGTAAATCGCCGCGGCGAGGTCGGGACCATAGATGAACGTCAACTCCTGCTTACGGAACCCGGCAGCGAAATTGAATCCCTTGCTGAGCGACTGGAGCATCATGAAATAATCCTTGTCGGCGGGACCATAGATGCCGGTGGCGCGGAAGATAATGTATGGCACTCCGCTCATGGTGAGCTCCATCTCCGCTTTCAGTTTCGATGCCCCATATTTGGTGTTGGGTATCGCCGGATGCGTTTCGGTGAAGGGGGTGTAGCACCTCTCGTCGCCGGCACCCATCACAGACAACGAACTCATATACAGCATCCGCTCCGGCACTCTCCCCTCCTCCTTCAGCGCGGCGAGGAACGTGCGCAGATAATCATAGTTTATCTTATTGAAATCGGAGAAGTTGACGCATTTAGTGGCTCCGAGGTTGTAGATGATGTAGTCCCAACGCTCATTCTCACGCAAAGCGCGGCGCACATGCTCCGGGGAATCGTAGTCGAACTCCACGAAATGGATTCTTTCATCGGCAAGATAACGCCGGGAGGTGGATGCACGCACCCCCGCCCATACCTCATGACCCCTTTTGAGTCCCTCAGCCACTATATGTCCGCCGAGGAATCCCCCGGCGCCGACCACCAATATTCTCATGATGTAAATCTCTATTTTCTTCTTATATAAAACCTCACAGCGTTCCGAAGGTATAGCCCTCGGCGATCAGCCATTCCAACGATTCGGGGAGGGCCCTCTCCAAACGGGGCCAGCTCTTCAGCGAATCATGGAAGACGATGATGGATCCCTCGCGGGTGTAGCGCTTCACGTTCTCCACCACCTCACCGGAGGTGAGCCGCTTCGAGTAATCACGCGTCACAAGGTCGTACATCACCAACCGGTAACGTTTTTTGAGCTTGCGCGCCTGACGCATACGCATCCATCCATGCGGAGGACGGCATAGGCGCGTGCCATGCAGATACTCCTCCGCTTCCTCAACATCTTTGATATAACGGTGCGTGGTGACATGCGATCCCTGCAAATGATGCATCGTATGGTTTCCCACCGTATGACCGCGGCGGCGCACCTCAGCGAGGAGTTCCGGATGACGGCGCGCGTTGTCACCGACCATGAAGAAGGTGGCGCGGATGCCGTAGCGGTCAAGCAGATCCAACACCCATGGAGTCACCTCCGGTATCGGGCCATCGTCGAAAGTGAGATACACACGCTTCGCACCCCCGGTGTCCAATCGGAACAACGAGCTGCGGAAAAAGAACCTGAAAATGCGTGGCGGCCGTTCTATCAACATATTGTGGATTGATATATGTGCAAAGGGGTGCGCCGCCACGATATACCACGGCACGACACACCCCTCAGGCGTTAATTATCGTTGCAAATCCGGATGCTTCGCCACATACTCGTCGTAAAGACGCTTCTGGCGCGACATATCAACTTTGTCTATATTCTTGAGCGACATAATCTGCTCCTTGGTATAGCCATAGTCCTGGCTCGATTCTATCAACTCATAGAAAACAGAGTCGACATATCGGCTTGTCACATCCTTTTTGGAATACTCCTCGGGGGAGAGGGATGCCATCTCCACCACCATATCCACCAATCCCTGAGCCTCCGCAAGGGAGCCGGATTCAGCACCGTATTGGGCGTTACCGTTGATTAAATCCCATTTGCTCTTCGCATTCTCCATATTGACCTTCGCCATAATGGGGGTGCGCTTCACAAACGCATCGAAATCACCGCCATACTTCTTATAATTCTCCACGAAACTGTAATAGTAGTAGGGGATGTAGTTGGTGGTGTAGGATAGCTGCACGGAGCCGAACATGGAGCATAGATAATCCTCATAGACAACATATTGGGCATATCTCGCGAGCAGCGACTCAAAGAGTTGAAGACCGCGTTTCTTCGCCGCCTGGTCATTGAGCTTATCGCCCAATTCACAATAGAGTTCGGCGAGGGCGGGGGCTATCTGGACGCTGTAGGGGCGCACAATAGCGGGCTGCTTCTCCTCAAGCAGACGCGTCAACGTCAACGCTTTCTTATATTTCTCCGTCGCCGCGGCTCCCTCGAGTTCATTGCCCTCGGTCAGAAGCTGCTGGGCGGTGCTTACGATGGAGTTGCGCGAGCCATAGAGCATATTCGAAGCTGTCTGGTCGAAATATGGTATGTGTTGACCCTCTTTCACATCCGCGCCGCCCCAACGATATTTATTCATGATCACATTGTAGGAACGTTCGGAGCGCGGTGTGTAAGCCTCCGGCAACACGTAAGGCACGAGTTGGAGATCCATACCCACGGTAGCCATATAGTTGTCGAGACCCATATAATACTCCGTGCCTACGGTGGATGCCCAATAGATGGGGCGTTCCCATCCGTTTTCGGCGTTAGTGGCGATTATATCGAGCATCAGCAGTTCGCTGAAGTTGAGATAATTCTTCGTGGGATACCCGTTTTCATCGGGTACGGTGAGGTCTATCCAAATCTTGTCAGCCACCTGAGCGGTGTCCGCGGCGTACCCTTTCTTCACCATCAACTCTTTATCTATGGGCACATAGACTTTGGTGGTGGGTAGCATCGGACGGCCCGAGGTGTCTTTGCTTCCGGCGTAGACGGCGCGGAGAGCGTCGATCAGCGACATAGGCTCCGAGGAGTCGCTGAATGTCACCGCCTGCATGGCCTCGTAGGCGCACTGCTCGGGCTTGACGGTCATAGGCACCGCCGCCGCCTCATAAGCCGGCATACGGAATTGGTTCACATACCAATCGGAGGCGAGATAGCTGAGGTTCATGATTCTCACATCGGGGCGCACACCCTCCACCTCCTGGGCGTACCACAAGGGGAATGTGTCGTTGTCGCCGTTGCAGAATATGATGGCGTTGGGCTCGGTGCTCTCCAAATAATCCACGGCGTAGTCGCGCGCGGCGTAGCGACCGCTGCGGTCGTGGTCGTCCCATGTCTGGCTCACCATCTGCAAAGGCACTATGATGCCCAACAGAATGGAGATTCCGGCACAGATGAGGGGTGTTCTGCCATTAGTTTCCTCTTCAGAGGCAGCCACAGGACGCGCCTCCGCCGTGGCGGCGTTTTTCTGAGCCGCCTTCGCCTTGCGGCGTTCGATAGCCCAGAGCATCATGCGCCATAGGGCGGCGACACCCATACCTATCCATATAGCGTAGGCATAGAAAGATCCGGCGAACGCATAATCACGCTCACGCGGCTGGTTCGGCGGCTGGTTGAGGTAAAGCACGATGGCGATGCCCGTCATGAAGAAGAGGAAAAACACCACCCAGAACTGCTCAATGCCGCGGTCTCCGCTGAACGCCTGCCATAGCAGACCGAGGATGCCGAGAAGCAACGGAAGCATATAGAACACGTTGTGTCCGGCGTTGTTCTTGCCTAAATCGTCGGGAAGATATGATTGGTCGCCAAGGCGCGCGTTATCAATGAAGGGGATGCCGCTGATCCAGTTGCCCTCGTCCATTTCACCCCATTGGTTGTTGCGGTCGTTCTGTCGTCCGGCGAAATTCCACAAGAAGTAACGGAAATACATGTGTCCCAACTGATAGTTGAAGAAGTATTCGAGGTTCTGCTTGTAGGTGGGGCGGAACACGCGCTTCGCCGGGAACGACAAAGTGCCGGGACCGGTGAGGTCGTAATCCTTATTCAAATCCAACTCCTGCACCTCGTCGCCGGTGGTGGCGTCGATGGCGTAGATGTCGTATAGGTTGTCAATGATGATGGAGGAGTCTTTAAGGCTCGGCACCCAATGCTCATAACCCTTGCGGTGCGACGCTAAACGTCCGCTGTAGATGCGGGGGAAGAACATATTAAGCTCCGGATTCATCTTAGGCTCATACTTATGACCCTTCTTCACGTAGTAGTCGCCACCCTTGAGGGCGTTCGCCTTGTTGGTGTTGATTTCATCAACGTTCAAGCCGTCGCCGGTGGGTGAGTCTGCACCCTTCACTCCCTTGCCATATTCGCTCTTACCATATTCGATATTGGCGGAATATTGGGGATAATAGAGAGTATAGTCCACGCCGTCGTAGTTGCCCATATTGTACTCCTCGTAGCCGCCGAAAATGCGCTGTACGTCGGAGTTGTATGTCTCTCCGTAGAACAAGGGGTTGTCGCCATACTGCTCACGGTTGAGATACGACGCGAGGTCGAACACGTTGTCGGGGGAGTTTTGGTTCATGGGGGTGTCGGCGGTGGAACGGATAAGAATCAAGGCGTAGCTTGAATAACCCACGAAAATCACCGCGATGCTCCACATCACCACCGAGAGTATTCTCACCGGGAGTTTATCTTTCCACAGCACGAACAGGACCGCGGCGAGCGCCAACAAAAGCACAAGCCACACCCACGCCGAGGAGGTGAAACAGAGCACTCCGGAGAACGCCACAGCCACCAAAAACGAAAAGCGGATGCCATTGGCGCTCTTCTGACGCTGCAATGTATAGAGACACCATCCGAACACCAACACCGTCAGCACCAAATATGCTAACGCGCCGGAATTGAACGGCATGCCGAATCCATTCACAAACATAAGCTCAAAGACCTGAGCCACCTTCATCACTCCCGGCACCATGCCGTAAAGCACGAAGACTATCACCGCGAAGGAGACTCCCAAAACGGCGAGCGACTTCTTCACGTTCATATTTTTGAACTTCCGATATGCGAAAACCAACGCTATCGCGGGGATACAAAGCAAGTTAAGCAAGTGTACCGCCACGCTGACACCGATGATGTAAGCTATAAGGATCAGATATCTGTCGGAGGCGGGGTCGTCGGCGCGGTTCTCCCACTTGAGAATCAGCCAGAAGACCAACGCGGTGCAGAAGGATGAGAACGCATAGACCTCACCCTCCACGGCGGAGAACCAGAACGTGTCGCTCCAGGCGTAAGCCAGCGCGCCCACCACTCCGGAGCCCATAATCACGAGATACTGCGTCAACGACAGCTCACCCTCATGGGTGTCTTTCACCGTCAATCGGCGCACCAAATGCGTTATCGTCCAGAACAATAGCAGAATCGTCAGCGCGCTCAAGAGTCCGCTCATGGCGTTGACCATCAACGCCACCGTCTGCGGCGATGAGGCGAAATTCGCGAAGAATCGGGCGGTGAGCATGAATATCGGGTTACCCGGCGGGTGTCCGATCTCCAACTTGTCCGCCTGAATAATAAACTCACCGCAGTCCCAATACGACGCGGTGGGCTCCAACGTAAGCCAATAAGTGATAAGTGCCACTACAAATATCACCCATCCTCCTATGTTGTTAATCAGTTTATACTGTTTTGTGATCATTGGAGTTTTATTTCCTTGTGTTAATTCAAATTGCAAAGTTAGCAATTTTTTCTGTTTCTCCTCACCGTGGGGAGCACTTCAAAGCGTTGCACGAGATACGCGAGCGCACCATACAGGGCGCAAAGGAGCCATTCCACCATGTAATCGCCCGACATCTGCGCCAGCGTGGCACCGTTGGTGTTCATCTTCACGTAGCCCTCCATTCCCCACGTGGCGGGGAATATGTCGCCGAGCCATTGCCAGAAAGGTGACATGGCGGTGCGCGGCCATGTGAGCCCCGAAAGGAAGAGCAACACCACGGAGGTGGCGACCCATATCACAAACACATCCTCGCGCTGCCGCACCACCCCTTGCAGCGTCTCTCCGAAGAAGACGCAGCTGATAACCATCGGGAGCAGGAACGCGAATATCTGAAGCATATCCCCCTGCATCGGAAAGCGGAATATGATAGGCACGTAATACAAAAGGAAGCACATGGGGAGCACCATCACCACCGCCACACAGAGCACTCTCGAAATCATGGCGGTGAATATCGGCGGACGGCGGCACCCGGGATTGAAGGGATACAGCTCCGGACGCTCCTTCACTCCGCCGCCCATCATCGCCACGGCGAGGACAATGCACTGGTGGAGAATGAAGATAAGGACTCCCGGCATGATGAAGGAGTCGAAGCCCCCCTTGGTGTTGCCCATCTGGATTGAGGATATGGGCATCAGATCCCCCGAAACGGAGGCTCCCATCGACGACAACTCCGCCTGTTGGATTTCAGCCCCCATCGCCGTCTGCACGTTGGTGGCGGCGATCAGGAAGCCGCGGTAACGCAGCAGCAGACTCATCTCGCAATACATCACCGCTGGGGAGGTCTCCCCCAGCCCCACCTTGCGCTGGAACCCTTTGGGTATCTCCATTATGGCGTAGCACTTATGGTCGTTCATGGCGCGGCGCGCCTCCTCCAAATCGGCGGCGTAGCCTATGACCTCCGCCTCCGGAGTGGCATCCATGTTTCTAGCGAACTCGCGGCTCAACGGCGTGCGGTCGTGATCCACTACTATCATCTTCACGTCGCGCGCCACCTCCGGATTATATATCAACGAATATATGATGGGGTATGCCAACGGCAGGAAGAGGAAAAAGAGCACCACGCCCCCGTCGCGCATCATCATCGAGAACTGACGCACGAAGATTCCCACGAAATTCCTTATATAGTTTCTAATTCTTTTCATTTTCCTATGGTATATACACCGGACGCCTCATCACCCTCTTCAAACGCCACAACATGGTGAAGGGCAACAGAATGAAGATGAAATACGCCACAAACCAATAGCGCGAATAATATATATCGATGCCGTTGAGGGCTTGGTCGATATAAATCAAGAAGTTATACCTCACCGGGAGGATATAGGAGAAGATGCCTATGCTGCCATACATGCTCTCCAAGGGGAAAGAGAACGCTCCTAAGGAGAACGATAGCACCCCTATTAGGGCGCACATGGAGAGCGACAGACGCAAATTGGGCACCACGCAGAATATGAACAGGGCGAACCCCTGCGCCGCCAACACAAACAGGAACTCGGAGAGGAGCAGCCATCCCCATGATCCGTTCATCGGGAATCCCGCCCATCGGTAGAGGAGCGACACCACCGCGAACATTATCACGAGCCACACCACCGTGGTGGGGAGCAACCGCGCCGCCACCGCCTTCACCACCGACCCTCCGGCGTCGCGCAAGGTGCGCACCGAAGTGCCGTATTTAATCTCCTGTCCGAGGAGATAGCACGTGATGAGGAATATCATGAGCTGTATGGCACAGGGGAGGAAAGAGTTGCTGAGATAGATGCCGTAGTTCAACTGCGGATTATTGAGCGGACGCGTCGCGACAGTGATAGGCACGAGCATCCCTTGGATTTCACTCCCGGGCATCCCGGCGGAGGAGAGTATGGTTTTCACCACCCCCGCCTTCGTATAGACCGCGGTGAGTTTGAAATTCTTATAAAGCAGCGACGCCGGCACGTAGTAGGTCATATTGGTATAGAACGACACCGTGGGGGTTCTGCCGGAGAGGAGGTCGCGCTCGAAATTCTGAGGGATGAGGAAATATCCGTAGATATCCCCGCTCTGCATTTTGTGGCGCGCGGCGGTGAAGCTCTCACACGCCTCCGCCACACTCACCATCTGCAAGCCGTTGAGGTTCTGCGTCACGTCGCGCGACAGCTGCGTATGATCCATGTCGACGATGCCCACGGGGATGCGGGTGGGAAGCCCGTTCTCCATGAGGTTCACCAGCATCAACGCCATAAACAGAGGCAGGATGAAAAGCCCGATCCAATAGACGGGCTTCCTCACTATCTCCAGCACTGTGCGTTTTATAATCTCAATCATCCCTTATTTGTCAATCACCGCCGACATTCCTGGGCGTAAATTCTCTATTTTCTTCTTCGGGCGCGCCTTCACCTCGAATGTGCGGGCGTCGAAATCACCGGTGGCTTTGGTGGCTTGCCAGTTGGCGTAGGTGCCCATATCCTTGATATAGTACACCTCCATCTCCGCCTCCATGTCGAGGGCTGGGATCCTCACCTTGACCACGCTACCGTTGCGGAGGTCCTTGAGATAAGTCTCTCTGACGTTGAACACCGCCCATCTGTCGTCCGTCTGCAACGTCATCAACGGGGTTCCGGTGCCCACGAGTTCGCTCTCGTTGGGATAAATCACCACCACCTCTCCGTCGCACGGGGCTACGAGATATTGGTCCTCCAATAGGGCGTTCACCTCATTCACGTTCCCTTTAGCCACTTTCACCATCGCGGCGGCGGCGGCTTTATCCTCTTTCTGCGCGCCAGCCACAGCGAGGTCGTATTGGCTCTTGGCGGCGCCCTCGGCGGCGGTGGACGCTTCGTAAGCGGCTTTCGCCTCATCGCGCTTCTGCTCGCTGATCACCCCCTGGGAATAGAGATTCTCCATTCTGTCGTAGGTCTTCTTGGCGATGTTCGCGGCGGCGATGGCTTGTTGCCACACTTGGTAGGCGCTCTGTTTTATCTGTTCACGGGTGCCGGCATCCACCTTTTGGTCGGTGGCTTGCGCCACTTGCACTCCCGCGTCGGCCTGCGACAGCTTCGCGTCGGCGAGCGAGGAATGGATATGTATCAAGGTGTCGCCGGCGTGTACCATATCACCCTCCTTGACGTATATCTCCATCACGCGTCCGGGAAGTTTCCCGGAGATACGTATCTCCGTGGCGTCGATCTGCCCTTGGACGAAATCCTTCCCCGGCTTCATGAACAGGAATCCGGCGACAGCCAATCCCGCCACAAGAAACAGGACTATCACTATGCAAAGCACCAATGCTTTATCTTTTTTTTCCACTTTGTTTTCTTCGTTATTCATTGGTTTCAATCTTTATTCCTTATTTTAATCCTTATTCTAATCACACGGAATCCCTCCCGGGGAGGGTCTATATGTCAATAATTCATTTTGCCTAAGACTTTGGAGAGATAGACATCGCACAGGCGGATTGATATTTCGGCGTCGATTGACTCGGAATGAGCCTGCAGCCACGCCGTCTGGGCGGCGATCACATCGTCGGTGGTGAGCACGCCCTCCTTGAATCCGAGTTCCGCCTGGCGCAGGTTCTCATCAGCCTTCTCCTGGTTGGTCACCGTCATGCGGTAGGTCTTATACGCCTCCTCATATTTGTATCTCGCCTGGCTCACCTGGAGGTTCACTTTCTCCTGTGCCTCGTCGAGGAGGAGCCGCTGTGCGGAGGTCTCCACCTTCGCCGCTTTATATTTGTTGTAGTTGCCGCCCCAATGCCACAACGGCACCGTCAGGGTGGCGCCCACGCTGAAACCGCCGCCCCACTCTTTCTTGAATCCGTTGATTGTGTTGGGGTTGGAGAAAGTGTAGGCACCCACCAACGCCACCTTAGGCAGCATCTCGGAGAGCGCGAGCTTCTCTTTCTGCTCATAGATGCTTATCCCATGGCGCAAAGAGAGTAGGTCCTGACGCGCGGCGTACACATCCTCCATATTATATGTCAACGGGGGCATATCCTTGGGTTCGTCGCGCAGAGCCTCGTCGGAGAGTTGCAGCTCGCTGTCGACGGGGAGCCCGCAAATCTGCGCCAACGCCATCCGCGACAGCGACAATCCATTGTTCACCTTCGTCTGCGCTATCGCCGCCTCGTTGGATTTCACCTGCACGGTGAGTATGTCGCTCTTGGTGGCGACACCCTCCTTATACATTGCGTTGACATTATAGAGGAATGTGTCGACAAGGCACACGAAGGAGTCGGCGAGACGTTTCTTCTCTTTCAGCGACACCACCTGCCAATAAGCCTCGTCCACGGCGAAGATCACGTCTTGCGCGGCGGTGTTGCGCATTGACTTGGCGAGTTCGCCGGCATAGCGCGTGATTTCGTTCATGGCGCGTATCGCACCACCCATATACACCGGCTGGGTGAGGGTCAACGCCCCGGCGAACACGTTGCGCACGTCGTATGTCAACGCCTCTTTGGGAATCACCGCCACCTCCGTGGGTATGTAAGTGCCGGTGGAGGGGTTAACCACTGGCTCTCCCGTGGTGGGGTTTTTCACTATATTGTATTGATATGTGCCGGTGGCGGCGTCGAAGCTCATGGTGGGGAGCATGGAGTCCTCCCCGAGGAGGGCTATCTGATGCTGATTATAGGCGTAGCCCATATTGAAATCAAGCCCCGGCAGATATGCCGCCTTGGCGGCTTTGTTGAGGTAGTCGGCGCTCTCTATCTGTCTGTCGGCGACGCGGATAAGTTTATTGTTATGGAGGGCCATCTGCCGGCAGGAATCAAGATCCACGGTTATCCCGTATGCGGGGGAAGAACCCATCATGCCACAGCCGAGCAGCGCCATCGTCATTAGTCTAAAAATCTTATGCGACATAATCCACTCTCTTATTTATGGTTATTCTTATTAAGGATTACAAATTTACTATATTTTTAGTTTAATCCCCACACAAAAAACTCACCTTTTCACATAAAAAGGAAAAACAGACGAATTTTTAAGTGAAAACGTGAAGAAAAAAGGAGGCGCCTCCGCCCCCTTCTAATATCTACTATCTAATATCTACTATCTACTCACTAATCCCCTCAAGCCACTTCGGCACCAGATGTTTCGGTGCGGTGCGGTCGAGCACTGTGGGTACGATGGAGATGATGCCGTGCTCCAGGCACCATTGGTCGGTGTCGGTGGCTTCCGGTTCATCATTGATGAATGTGCCGGTAATCCAATAAAACGGTTTCCCCATGGGATCCTTATATTCTATATATTCCTCGCTCCAACGTCCGCGGCAGTCGCGCACCACCCTCATTCCCGAGGGTACGCAATTGTTGGGGATGTTCACGTTGAGACACACACCCCGGGGGAGTCCGTTTTTAATCACCATGTCAGTGATTTTGCTGATGAAAGGGATTCCCGGAACGAAGTCGGCGTCGGCGGCATGGTCGGTGAGGGAGAATCCTATCGAGGGGATGCCACATTCGCAGCCCTCGCACACAGCCCCCATAGTGCCGGAATAATACACGTTCACCGACGCGTTGGAACCATGGTTGATTCCGGCAACGACCAAATCCGGCTTACGGTCTTTAAACACCACCTGCATGGCGAGTTTCACGCAATCCACCGGGGTGCCGGTGACGGTGTACACTTTCGCGGAGCCATGGTCAGCCTCCCGGTGTATGCGCATTGGAACGTTCATTGTTATCGCCATGGATTTCGCCGACTGCTGCTCGGCGGGGCATACACACACCACATCGCCGAATTTCGACATAACGTCTATCAGCGTCATCAACCCTTTGGCTCCATGTCCATCATCGTTGGTCACAAGTATTAACGGTCGTTGGTTCATATTTTATCTTTTTTCTTGCTTATTTCCTTGATTGTTATCCTCCGCAAAATTACTAATTTATTCCTTTCTCCACAAATCAAGAAACTTGCGTATACGGAGGTCCTTTGTCCCATTTTCCACGACAATCGTAATTCATTAATAATTAGTTAATTTCACTTATAAAAATAAGTTTATAATCTATATTTTAATTATTTTTAATAGAACACAAACCGCTATATATCAACACAATAGCCAATTTATACTAAAATTTTATAGACAAATAGCCGTTTTCTCTTGTACATTTACCATCATCTATCTATCTTTGGGCGCTCTATTCCATTATTGGAATACATTTTTGCCAGGTTGATTTCAAGGATCAACCCCTCAACGCCTTAATCTCTTTGCCAACTCCGCGCATAATGCAGATAAAGCGATCCCTGTTTCAAATGAACCCCACCGGTTCATTTTTCCACCAACTAAATCAACAACAAAAACTAAAAACCAAAAACCAAATCGCAATGAAAAGAAAAACAAACACAAAAACCCCAACGTTCGCAACAGCTACAATGTTAGCTCGTGACGATGATGTCCATAGTAGCAATACTATATTCAAGCCTTATAGGGGAAAACTCATCCACCATTAAACGTGAATATGTATATGTCCCCCCACAAATATTATTAACACCCAAAATTCTGAACAATGAGAAAAACAAACTTCATTTCAATTCTTACCTCCTTATCAATTGGAATCTTATCATCAATTGGAATCTTATCGTTGATGTCGTCATGCGCCGACAATGATATGGTATGCCCTGACAATATGGATGAAAAATCCATAACAACCGTCTCAAAATACAATATCCCCATAGACTCAGCACTGATGTATCTGGACGAGTTTATGGAGGACTTTGACGACGTGGCAACAAAATCAAGAAAAAGATACGAAGTCAGCTCCGTCACTCCAATAAAATACAATTCCACAATGACACGGGCGTACGGCAACGACATAGACTGCGAAAACCTATTGTACGTCGCAAATTTTTCACAAGACCAAGGATTTGCCATATTAGCAGCCGACTCCAGAATTGAGGCGAAAGTAATCGCCGTCGCCGACAACGGCCATCTGGAAGACAGAACAATATATTCAGCTGTGGAACTGGCAAACGCAGAAAGAACGTTGTACGCGGGATACCCGACATCAGGTCCGGGATTCTTCACCACACCCGAAACCGGCGATGAGGTTTTCATAAATCCAAACACCGTATCACTCTACGATGAGGACGTGCAGGACACCTTGGTTGGCAACTTCAGCGACGACCAATGCGATGGGGATTGCGACTCGCACCAACACTTTCAAGACAGACCGTCGCCACCGGAATCAACGGCGAGTTCAATATGCGTAAACTACGCCATTAACGAAATCAAAAACTATCTGTTACTCAACAGCCTACAGGCTGACACAGGCAGCGTTAACGACAACACTCCGTTCGGTTCCGGAGGTTCGGTCAAACCTATTGTTAAGACTTCAAGATCAGATTGGACCACGACACAAATAGTACGACCAATTCTGGCTAATTATAAACGCTGGCATCAAAAAGAGCCATTTAACGATTTATACCCCGAAAAACCAAGATATATTTTTTTCGGATGCAAACGTAAAGCTCCAGCTGGATGCTTTCCTTTAGCAATAGCTAAATTAATGACTCACTTCCAATTATACGACTCATACAGTTACAACGGATACACCATCAATTTTGAAGTTCTTAGAAGTGACTTCAATACAGAACCTGGAAGATCATCCGCTGCTCATCTGCTCAAATCCATAAGTACAGGCTCACGAAGTCTTTACTTCTACGCTGGCACGTTCACATTCCCATCATACGCCACAAAATTTATGAGGAGAAAAAGTTTCAACAATGCCCACAGCTACGGATATGACATAGACAAGGTCATAGATATGCTCGACAAAGGTCTGCCGCTATTAATCTACTCCATTCCGGGGATAGACATAACGAATAGCCATTGTTGGAATATCGATGGATACAAAACTAAGGAGCGTGATGTCATAACGGAGACATACAAGGGTGCCACTCTGATTAAGACTACATCAACAAAGGAAACGCAGACAATGGTGCATTGCGATTTCGGCTGGGGAGGAATTTGTAACGGATTCTACGTGTCCGGTGTGTTTAAACTAAACGACCCCAACGCCGAACTGGACGGACCACGTGACGACAAAAAAAGGCATTATAACCACTTTGTCAAAATTATAACGTATAACCTTTAAATTCAAAACTTAGCTAAATTATGGCACATAAAAAAATCACGATATTTTTTATCATAGCTATTATATCCGCCGTATTAATCTCCTGTGAATTTTCACAAAACAACCATGGGTATCCGAAGAAAGTGTATTTTGGGAAAGAGGGTGGTGTTCTGGTTTATATCGGGGAGAGAACATTTGACCGTCTACTAATACAAACTCCCGACGTTGCAAAAGATGAATATGTGGAGGTAGATAAAGACACCGTTGAAATCACACTTGATTGGCTTACCGCAAAATACATAAGGCGTGACAACAAACTAATACTCAAAGCGGATCCATCCCCTACAGGGAAAAAGCGCAAACTTGAGATATACGGAGATTATGGCCTTGAATACGCCTATATACAAATATTACAAAAAGACTAATCAAGGATGTCAGTAATTTTCATAATTTCATGACACGTTTAAGTTTTCCATAAATCAATAATTGGGAGAGTGTGCCACTCACATAATGGCATGCTTCCCTAATTATTGTAAAAAGTTACACACTCAAGTATATAAACTAAACATATGAGCTAAATTATGGCACATAAAAAAATCACAATACTTTTTGTCATAGCTATTATATCCGCCGTATTCATCTCCTGTGAATCTTCACAAAACAACCTTGGGTATCCGAAGAAAGTATATTTTGAGAAAGAAGGTGGTGTTCAGAGTTTTACCGGCGACATGACATTCAAAAAAATGACAATAAAGAAATCCGATGGCTCAATAGATATCACATCAATAGAAAATACGGACACTATTGAATTCACAGATCGTTGGTTTGCCGCCATATACATAAGGAAAAACAACGAACTGATTCTCAAAGCGGAGCGATCCCGTACAGGGGAAAAACGAAAATTTGAAATACACGGATATTCCGGGAAAGAGCACGCCCGTATACAAATACTACAAAAAGAGTAATTAAGGATGTCAGCAATTTTCATAATTTCATGATACGTTTAATTCTCCCATAAATCGACAATTAGGAAAGTGTGTCACTCACATAATGGCACGCTTCCCTAATTATTGCAAAAAGTTACACACTCAAGTATATAAACTAAACATATAAGCTAAATTATGGCACATAAAAAAATCACGATATTTTTTATCATAGCTATTATATCCGCCGTATTAATCTCCTGTGAATTTTCACAAAACAACCATGGGTATCCGAAGAAAGTGTATTTTGGGAAAGAGGGTGGTGTTCTGGTTTATATCGGGGAGAGAACATTTGACCGTCTACTAATACAAACTCCCGACGTTGCAAAAGATGAATATGTGGAGGTAGATAAAGACACCGTTGAAATCACACTTGATTGGCTTACCGCAAAATACATAAGGCGTGACAACAAACTAATACTCAAAGCGGATCCATCCCCTACAGGGAAAAAGCGCAAACTTGAGATATACGGAGATTATGGCCTTGAATACGCCTATATACAAATATTACAAAAAGACTGAACAAATATTTCATGCAGGGCAACCGCATCAAAATAGGCCAAATTTTCTCGGCTGAGATTCTGGCAGATTCCGATGTCGGCTATGATCTGGTTAAGACAGATCCGCGACAAAGTGCGCAGATCGGTTGAAGTTTGTTCGCGAAAGTTTGGTGTAGTGTCTAAAAAAACGTGTATCTTTACGAGGCTAAAATAACATGATATTTTGCTGACTTTTAACACGTTAAATTTGCGTATGTCGCTGATTTTCAGTAACTTTATAGTGTATTAATACTGAAAGTTTAGCCAATTATGCTCAATAAAATTTTTATGACTGTGCCCGATCATCGCGTCACCGGACGCTGTACTTATCAAC
>CAYQMV010000022.1:30674-33636 GCA_964418705.1 uncultured Sangeribacter sp. | reverse complement strand
CCGAATACCTACGCATGGTGGTACACAGCCATGACAACGAGTTCATCTACGGAAGCATCGACAACAACGCTTACGGAGACGCGAAAGTGTGCGTGACCCACGCCTACACCGAGGATAGCGGCATAGACCATAAGGATATCCTCCCCCTACTCTCCCCGGGGTGCCAAATCAACATCATACGTCCGCATGAAAAGGGTGGCGTGATCTTCGCTGACCTGATTATCTATGAGCCGGATTACCTGGTGGATATCTCCACCATCGCCGGATGCTTCGAGAGCTACACCACCTCACCCCTTGTGGCTATGATCAAACGCATCACCCCGGCACCCTACGGCGACGCAATCAACCTCGGAAACTTCGCCGGACAGATGCTCGACGAGGAGATACACAACAGCGACAGCGCGATAAGCGCCATGCGCCCCTACTCCGAATCGGCACACGAGTTCTTCCGAAAAAACGCCCTCGCCCTCGCCGCGAATCCCCCGGGGAGCGACTTCAACCAAGAAGCGCGGCGACAACGAATAAACATCCACCGCGCGTTGAAAGAGGATATGCCCAAGGAGGTCAAGGCGTTCAACACCGCCAACGTGATGGTGGAGCCCTCATTCTTCTCCGAGATGCTGGGGCTGCAAGGGCGTATGGATATGCTCCAATTGGATTTCAAAGTGGTGGTGGAGCAGAAATCGGGGAAAGGGAGCTACGTGCGCGACGACACCCTCGTCACCCCCATAGCACGTGAACGGCACTATGTGCAGCTGCTCCTTTATATGGCTATCCTACGCTATAACTACCGCGAACGCTATGAGCGCAACAACGAACTCCGCGCATTCCTGCTATACTCCAAATATGAGCGCAGTCTCGTGGGCAAAGGGTTCGCTCCACGGCTTATCGCCACGGCGTTCTCTCTGCGCAACAGAATTGTATGGCAGGAACTGCGCAACGCCTCCGGCGGCTATGAACTTTTGGACACGATAACCCCCGACACGCTTCTCCGAGGCAAACCCGGCGCACTGTGGCGCCGCTTCACCGAGCCGCAACTGAAAGCGATCCTCGACCCCATACACCACGCCACACCACTGGAACTCAAATACTTCCACCGCTTCATGACATTCATCTCACGCGAGCATCTCCTCGCCAAGGTGGGAAACCGCCGCAAACAAGGGAGCGGGTTCGCCGCCACATGGCAACTCGACTCCACGGAAAAACTCGAAGCGGGGAACATCTACATGAACCTACGCCTTGAAACACCCGACATGGAGAGCCGCGGGAATGTGGAGGAGGTGGCTCTGCGATTCACCGACAGCGACCTCAACGCCATGTCCAACTTCCGCACCGGCGACACCGTGATACTCTACTCCTACAGCGACACGGAACCCGACGCGCGGCGCAACATGGTGTTCCGCTGCAACATAAAGGATATCGGGGCTGAAAGAATCACCCTTCAACTGCGCGCGGCGCAATCGGACCCTCGTGTGTTCACCCGCGACCGCGCCAAGCCATGGGCCATCGAACATGATTTCCTCGAATCAAGCTATTCCGCCTACTACCGCTCCCTCCACTCTTTCCTCACAGCCTCAAACCCGCGCCGCGACCTCATACTCCTCCAGCGCGAGCCGGAAACCGACAAAAGCGCGACGCTCAAGGGGAATTACGGCGATTTCAACGCCCTCGCCTTACGTGTGAAACAAGCATGCGACATATTCATCATCATCGGGCCCCCCGGCACGGGGAAAACCTCGTTCGGAATGCTCACCACGCTGCAGGAGGAACTGCTGGAGCCGGGCAGCGATGTGCTTATAATGTCGTACACCAACCGGGCGATAGATGAAATATGCGGCAAGCTGGTGGAATCGGGAATAGAATTCCTCCGCATCGGGGGACTCCTCTCATGCGCCCCCGAGTACAGGGAGTATGTGGTTTCGGAACGTATGCGCGCGTGCGCCAACATCCACGAGGTAGCGGAGCGCGTGAAAGCCACAAGGGTGTTCGTAGGCACCACCGCGTCGCTAAACTCCCAGCCCGCTCTCTTCCGGCTAAAACATTTCACGCTCGCGATCGTAGACGAAGCGTCGCAGATATTGGAACCCCACATAATAGGGCTGCTCAGCCAACGGGGTGACGACGGGCGCGACGCCATCGACAAATTCGTGTTCATCGGCGACCATAAGCAGCTTCCGGCGGTGGTGCAGCAGGAAGCCGCGGAGTCGATGGTGGATGATGAAGACCTCAACGCGATTCACCTCACCGACTGCCGTCTCTCCCTCTTCGAACGCTTTCTGCGCCGCTACGGGGATAATCCGGAAGTGACATATATGCTCACACGCCAAGGACGTATGCACCGCGACATAGCCTCGTTCCCCAACGAGTTTTTCTATGAGGGGCATCTCGACGTGGTTCCGCTACCCCATCAGCTCAAAGACCTGGAGCGGCGCTCCCGAGGGGACGCGAGCAGGCTTACGTGTGAGATTCTCAACACCCATAGAATGTCGTTCATCGATGTCGTCCCCGACAAAAAGAGTGTTTCCTGCAAGGTCAACGCCGCCGAAGCGAGAGTGATAGCGCGGTTGGTGAAGGATATCCACGCCATAGAGGGAGCGGCGTTCGACACCAACAAAAGCGTGGGGGTGATTATCCCCTACCGCAACCAAATAGCAGCCATACGAAAAGAGATAGAGGGCTTCGGCATTCCGGCACTGCGTGATATATGCATCGACACCGTAGAACGCTTCCAGGGGAGCCAACGCAAATATATAATCTACGGATTCACCGCACAAAAGGAGTTCCAATTGGCGTTTTTGACGGAGAACAGTTTTGAGGAGAACGGGCATATCATAGACCGCAAGCTCAACGTGGCTCTCACGCGCGCCAAGGAATACAATATATTGGTGGGAAACGCGCGTCTGCTGCGCCGCGAGAGGATGTTCGCGCAGCTGATAGACTACATCCGCGGCAAAGGGGCGTA
>CAYQMV010000022.1:0-30574 GCA_964418705.1 uncultured Sangeribacter sp. | reverse complement strand
CTCCGGAATCATCATATACGGCAGTAGCGATTGAGAGAGGATACTCCGTCATGGAATCCCCTCTCTCAACTATTATTCTGCGCGCCATGAACTTCTTTGTATTCATGCTACGTTATTGGATTTAATATTCAAGCTGTCGGACTATTTACAAGCTGTCGGATTATTTTTTCAATGAAATGCGCATTTCACGCTGACCGCCGTCGAAACGCCCGTTCTCCTCATAAGGCATCTTATCCTTGGGGTATGAGGTCAGCGAGATGCTGTCGATCCACGCCTGACGCGCCGGGGTGGAAGAGAAATGGATATAGCCGATAATCCTCTTTGGCGACTTTAGAGAGTCGGTCGTCAGGCGCAACGTCAGCTTACCATTGTCGCGGAAGCCCTTGCGCGCCACCGCCATATCGTAGTCCCCATATTCGGCGGCGAGGACGAGTGTGCCCCCCCCCACAATTCTGTTGAAACGCATCTGCCATTCCAGCACGTCGCCGGGCTTCACCGAGGATCCGGCGATGGAGAAGGAGATGTGCGCCGTAGGGTCGTTGGGACCCACGGATATCATCATCGGCAACTGCCACATGGATTCATCAAGCGATACCTGAGGCTCCTCGCCCCAGAAACTCTCCTGCTTTTTGAGGATTCTTTTACCCACTTTATCATAGAGAACCGCATACTTGTCGAGATGATGCCCATACCAATTGAGGGTGGAGTCAAACTCCTCTTGGGTGATATTATGCTGTTTGAACACGGTTTGGCGTATCGCTTTCTTGCTGGAGTCGCTCACCATCACCACGTAGGGACGCGAGACGTAAGCCTCCTCCAACAACATATCGGCGAGCACGTCCGCCATCTTTCCCTCCGGCAACACCTTGTCGGGACGGCGCGAACACGCCATCAGCAGGGTCAATGCGCACGGCGCAGCCAGCAATGCCAATTTATAGTTCTTAAGCCACATAATTCTTAAACCACATCGTTTAAATTAAACCACATAGTAAAGCAGCCGGGGTTATTTCTCTCTTCGGAGCGCGGCGGGGAGATGCTTTTTCACTTCGGCGAGGAGTTCATAGAAACTCTTGTTGAAGAAGAAAATGAGCAGAGCCACGCCCACACATATAGATGCGTCGGCGATATTGAAGATATATTGGAAGAATTCAAATGATTTGCCACCCACCATCGGCATCCAGTCGGGCCATGTGAATGTGAAGAATGGGAAATAAAGCATATCCACCACTCTACCCTCAAACCATCCGGCATATCCGCCGTCAGCGAGGAACGACGCCACCGCCGGGGGGAACGGGTTATTGAAAATCTTGCCGTAGAAGACGCAGTCGAAGATATTTCCGGCTGCCCCGGCGGTGATCAACGCCACCGCCGCAAGGCATCCGGTATGTATTTTCTTATTGCGTCTCACCTTCACGAGCACCCAACATAGCAGCGCCACCGCAACCAAACGGATACCGGAGAGGAAGACCTTGCTCCATAGCTCCAGTCCGAACGCCATCCCGTTGTTTTCGATGAAACGGAGATGGAACCATGAAGTGATGGGATAATCCTCACCCATATAGAAATGAGTCTTGACCCAAAACTTCAGGAGCTGGTCGGCGACGACCACCACTAAAATAATGCATGCCATCAAGGCACCTTTATTGCGCATAATCAAAGTAAAGCACAATCAACAAACCTAAAAAAGAGCGACAACGCTACTTGTTCTTAGCCTCGATTGAAAGCGTGGCGTGGGGCACGGCGCGCAGACGCTCCTTGGGGATAAGCTCCCCGGTGACGCGGCAAACGCCGTAAGTTTTGTTGTCGATGCGGGTCAGAGCGGCGCGAAGCTTCTCCACAAACTGAAGCTGACGCGTCATCAGACGCTGCAATTCCGAGCGCTGGAAATTGCTGGAACTCTCATCGAAGACATCGTTGAACTGGCGGGTGGTGTCCTCCCCGTCGCGCGATTTGTCGCCATCCAGCTGCGCCCGGAGTTGTTCGTATTCCGTCATCGCCTTATCAATTTTTTGATTGATCAAGACACGGAACTCCTCCAACTCCTCATCTGAGTATCTCTTATTGGAATTAAGGTTGTTGTTGTCCATTTTTAGTTTTACAATTTATCAAGCTTTGGAAACCGACACGGCGATCTTGATATCATCGATTTCAAGTTCGGTGGCGTTCTCCAAAGAGTCGGTGACAATTTTTATATCCGCCGCCAAAACCTGTCCGGCGATATACTCTTTAAACGCCTTAACAGCGGCGTCGGTTTGCTCGTTGGAGGTCAAAATCACGTTTACCTTGTCAGTGATATCGAAATCCTGCGATTTGCGGATGTTCTGGATTCTATTGATAAGCTCACGCGCGAGTCCCTCGTTGCGCAAATCGTCGGTGACGGAGACATCGAGGGCCACGGTGACATTCCCTTCGTTAGCCACAAGCCATCCCGGCACATCCTCGGGAATGATCTCCACATCGTCGGTGGTGATCACGGGAGCACCCTCAAGAGCGTCGAAGGTGAAGGAACCGTCGCGTTCCAACGCCGCGATATTCTCCTGGCTCATCTCCGAGATAGCCTTGGCGAGGAGCTTCATGATTTTGCCGTAGCGGGGACCGAGCTTCTTGAAGTCGGCTTTGACCACCTTCACGAGGTTGCTCTCCCCGGGGCTGAGCACTTTCACCTCTTTGACGTTGACCTCGGAAGCGATGATATCCATCACTGCCTCCACGGCGGCTTTCTGAGCGTCGTCGACGGCGGGCACGAGGAGTGTCTGTAGCGGCTGGCGCACTTTGATGTTCACCTTGCGGCGCAACGCCAACACATTCGAAGTGATGATCTGCGCCAAGTTCATGCGTGTCTCAAGGGCCTTGTCGATAGCGGCGGCGTTAACTTTGGGGAAGTACGCCAAATGCACCGACTCATACTCTTGATGCAACGGAGCGCATATATCGTTGTATAGCTTGTCGGAATAGAAAGGTGAGAACGGAGCCATCATCAAAGCCACCGACTTCAAGCACTCGGCGAGAGTCTGATAAGCGGCGAGTTTGTTTTGATCCATCTTCCATGCCCAGAAGCGTTTGCGGTTCAAGCGGACGTACCAGTTGCTCAAGTTGTCGTTGACGAACGCGGAGATCGCGCGAGCCGCTTTCGTTGGCTCATAGTCCTCAAGAGCGTCGGTCACGTCCTGAACCAATGTGTTGAGGAGCGAGAGTATCCATCGGTCAATCTCGGGACGCTCCGCCAACGGAACCTCGGGTTCGTTGCCCACGAAGCCGTCCACATTGGCGTAGAGCGCGAAGAATTTATATGTGTTGTAGAGGGTGGAGAAGAGCTTGCGGCTCACCTCTTCCACTCCCGCTTCATCATATTTGATATTATCCCACGGCTGGGAGTTCTCAATCATATACCAACGGACGGCGTCAGAGCCGAAACGTTCGATATTATTGAACGGATTTATGGCGTTGCCCAATTTCTTAGACATCTTATTGCCGTTCTTATCCAGCACAAGACCGTTGGAAATCACCGCCTTGTAGCTTACGGAGTCGAACACCATTCCGGCTATGGCGTGGAGGGTGAAGAACCATCCGCGTGTTTGGTCCACTCCCTCGGCGATGAAGTCGGCGGGATAAACCTCTCTGTTGTCCAACGCCTCTTTATTCTCGAAAGGATAATGCACTTGGGCGTACGGCATGGCTCCTGAATCGAACCACACATCGATAAGGTCTGTCTCCCTGCGCATAGGTTTGCCGGAAGGCGACACGAGCATGATATAGTCCACGTAAGGACGGTGCATATCAATCTTATCGTAGTTCCCGCGTGAGTAGTCGCCGGGGACGAAACCTTTATCTTTCAATGGATTGGACTGCATCACTCCGGCAGCCACAGCCTTCTCTATTTCGTCATAGAGCTGTTGGAACGAGGAGATGCAGATCTCTTCGGTGCCATCCTCGGTGCGCCATATCGGGAGCGGGGTGCCCCAATAACGGCTGCGGGAGAGGTTCCAGTCTTGGAGGTTCTCAAGCCATTTGCCGAATCTGCCGCTGCCTGTCGACGCGGGTTTCCATTTGATTTCGCCGTTAAGCTCGATCAAGCGGTCGCGCGCCGCGGTAGTACGGATGAACCAGCTGTCCAAGGGATAGTAGATCACCGGCTTGTCGGTGCGCCAGCAGTGGGGATAGTTGTGGGTGTGCTTCTCAATCTTGAAAGCGAGTCCCGCCATCTTAAGCTCCATGCAGAGCACCACATTGAGATCCTCGGCCTTATCAGCGGCGGCGGCGTCATACTTACCATCCTTGTTGAACTCGGGGCTGTACGCGTTCTTTACGAAGTCACCCTCATGGGCGGCGTATAGCTCACGGTTGACACATAGATTGATGAATGTGTCGTCGCACTCGCTGAGAAGATAATATTTACCTTGCAGGTCGACCATCGGGCGTGTTTCGCCGCGTTTGTTGATCATGAACAGCGAGGGAATTCCGGCGGCTTTCGCCACCTTGGCGTCGTCGGCACCGAAGGTGGGGGCGATATGCACGATACCGGTACCATCGTCGATGGTCACGTAGTCACCACCGATCACACGGAAACCTAACTCCTCAGCCTCCACGAAATTGTCGGTGCCGACGGAGAAACGGCGCGCCGGATTGGCGGCGGCGTACTCGTTGACCTCCTTGGAGGCGTTCTCATCGAGTTTGAAGATGGGTTTCACCCATGGCATCAACGGCTCGTAGCGCATTCCGATAAGGTCGGTGCCTTTGTATTCACCCACGATTTGATAAGGAATCACCTTATCCCCTTTCTTGAAGCCGTCGAGGGGCTTGTCGGCGCCCTCTTTCTTGAGGTATGCGTTGACAAGGTCTTTCACCAACACCACGGTCACTTTCTCGGCGGTGTAGGGGTTGTAGGTGCGCACTGCCACGTAGTCGAATTTCGGACCCACGCAGAGGGCGGTGTTCGAAGGCAAAGTCCACGGTGTTGTGGTCCACGCCATGAAGTAGGGTTTTCCCCACCCCGTCATCTCCGGCTTCGGTTCTTTAATCGCGAACAGGGCGGTGGCGGTGGTGTCTTTCACGTCGCGGTAGCATCCGGGCTGGTTCAACTCATGGGAGCTGAGTCCCGTGCCCGCGGCGGGGGAATATGGTTGGATTGTGTATCCTTTATAGAGGTAGTTCTTTTTATAAAGCTCGCCGAGGAGATACCACACTGATTCGATGTAGCTGTTGTGGTAAGTGACGTATGGATTGTCGAGGTCTACCCAATAACCCATCTTGTGGGTGAGGTCTGTCCACTCTTTGGTGTATTTCATCACCTCACGGCGGCAAGCATCATTATACTCGTCAACAGAAATTTTCTTACCGATATCCTCCTTAGTGATTCCGAGAGCTTTCTCAACCGCCAATTCCACGGGGAGACCATGGGTGTCCCATCCGGCTTTGCGCTTCACGCAGAAGCCCTGCATGGTTTTGAAACGGCAGAAAATATCCTTAATGGTACGCGCCATCATGTGGTGGATGCCCGGCATACCGTTGGCGGAGGGGGGACCCTCGAAGAAGACGAAGGAGGGGCCCCCTTCGCGAGTTTTCATACTTGCTTCAAAGAGGTTGCGGCTATCCCATAGCCCAAGCACATCTTTATTAACCTGTGATAGGTTAAGCGGAGAATTATATTCAGGAAATTTGTTTGCCATAATGTTAACGAGTTGTATAGTGGCTAATATAAAAATCTACATATTAGAACTTGGAGCCTTTGGAGCCTTTGGCACCCATGGCGCCCCCAAGAGCGAAGATGTTGTTGTCGAAAGAGAAGGTCTTAAGCTCGGCGGCGCGTTTGCGTTTGAAAGCGAGCTGCATGAGCTTGTCGATTAATTCAGAGAAGCTGATTCCCGACGCATCCCAAAGATAGAACGAGAGGGATCCGGGGATGGTGTTGATTTCGTTGACATAGACGGAGTTGTCTTTCTCATCGATCATCACGTCGACACGGCTGACACCGTGGCAGCTGAGCACGCGGAAAGTGTCGGCTGCCATCTTGCGTATCTTCTCGCTCATCTCCTCGGAGATAAGGGCGGGGACGCGGCGGTCGCTGTTCTGCATGCCGGAACCCTTGGCGGACTTGCTGCCACCCATGTATTTATCTTCGTATGATAGAATATCGCCGGTCTTGATGGGTTCCTCACACACTGACGACTGATGCTCGTCGGCGTCGCCGAGAACGGAACAGTTGATTTCTTTGAGTTGTTCGATCATGTGCTCCACGATGATGCGCTGCGAGAACTTCTCGGCGTTGTCGATTTTGGCGATCAGCTGTTCGCGGTCGGCGGCTTTGCCGATGCCCACGCTGGAACCGAGGTTGGCGGGCTTCACAATCACGGGGTATCCGAGTTTGGTCTCCACCTGCTCGATAAGGGCGTCGCGCTCGGCGAACCATTGGCGGTCGGTGAACCACACATAATCCACCACAGGGATTCCCGACTCGCGGAGAATCATCTTCATGGTGATTTTATCCATGCCGTTGGCGCTGGAGAGGGTGTTGCATCCGGCGTAGGGGATGCCTATGGTCTCAAGCAAGCCCTCGAAGATGCCGTCCTCCCCGTTGGTACCGTGGAGCACCGGCAGCGCGGCGTGAAGCTCCGCCACGATGGGATTACGCTTCGAAAACATCGAAGATTCCGCCTTATACAGATTATAGTCGCCGAACTCCGGGCGCATAAATACCTCGGTGGAGTTCTTCGTCAGCGACTCCATGTCTCGGTAGTTCTTAACATCCAACAACAATGGTCCGGTGAACCATCTCCCCTGCTTCGATATATACACGGGGATCACATTATATTTATTCTCATCGAAAGCGTTGATCGCCTGGAGGGCTGAAATGACTGAAATCTCATGCTCCACGCTTCTGCCTCCGAAGAACACAGCTACATTATTCTTCATTTACAATTCTTCTTTTTCTGTACTGAAAAGTTGAATGCAAAGTTAATTATTTTTTTTCACTTATGAGATTTTTACTACCTTTGCAGAGAATATTTCTAATGTCTCAACAAAAAAAGCCCACGAAAAAGGTCAATTTGGTGAAGATTAGGATAATAAACATATAAAAGAAAATAAAGATTTACCATATATGGATGATTCAACTCAAATATTGGAAAGGCTCAATATCGGACTTAAAACCCTGTTCCTAAAAAAAGGTATCCAACGCAAAGGCGACATGGCGGACTATCTCGGCTATAAAAACCCCTATTTCTCCGGAGTAATCAACGGAAGGGAACGCCTTAGCGACTCATTTCTCAACACCCTTACTCAAAAATTAGGCATCAACTCTGAATGGATTCTCACCGGGGAAGGCTCCATGGAGCGCGCGGAGGAGAAAGATGAAGTCACTGGATTCGTGGTGCCTTTGGTTCCCTTAATGGCGCACGGCGGCAGCTTGACAATGTTCGCCGAGACATACAACCCCCACGAATGTGAGAAACTCATATCGCCGATTTCCGGAGCGGAGTTCGCGATCACCGTCATCGGCGACAGCATGAGCCCGGAATACCCCAGCGGCTCCATAGTGCTGATACACAAGGTGGAGGAACGCTCATTCATCGAATGGGGAAAGACCTACGTGCTCGACACCATCAACGGCATCGTCATCAAAGTGCTCGTGCCCTCGACAAAAGAGAACCACATCCGCTGTATCTCAATTAACAAATCGGAGATTTACGCGCCTTTCGATGTGCCGATGGAGGATGTCTACGGCATCTACGCCGTCCGCTTCTGCATGACGCGCAAGTAAGAAACTATTGTTTTCTGCCACTGATCGGACCGCAGTCTCTATTCGGAAGCGATACCGTACCAATCACCGCTACGCGTCAGAAAACCCTCATCGCATAACGTCGCCAGCACCGCCGGGACAAGCGCTCCGCACGAACGGAACCGCGCCATGATACCCTCCATGGTCGCTCCGCCGCTCTCAGCGAGGAACGCCATGATCATTTCAGTGAGCCGTTCGCGCGACACCGCCGACTCCCCACGGTGCGACTTGTGCGACAAACACACATCGCAGGTGCCGCAGTCGCGCCCCTCCTCCTCACCAAAGTAGTCGAGCATACGCCGCACGCGGCAGTCGCCGTCGTTGAACGCATAATCCGCCACCGCGGCCAACCGCTTGCGCATAATCTCACGCCTACCCTCATACACGTCGCGCCCGATCATAATGAAGCGCAGCTCCTCGCGCGACGTGGGCATGAAAATATAAGGGGTGCGCTTGCGCGGAACGTAATGCACGCAATGAAGCTTCCCAAGCTCCAAAAGTCCCAAGTAGACATCATCCACGCTCATCCCGCTCTTGCGCGCGAGATAAAGCTCCGAGAATGTCACGTAGTCGACAAAGAGTCCCGGATAAGTGCGCAGCAGCATCTGCATCACCATATCAGCGCGGGGCGACATCTCTATATGAAACAGGGCCTCCCTTTCGCACACTATCATCACGCGCGAAAGCGTCTCCGTCTCTTCGATAAACGTCAGGTAGCCCGCGGCGGTGAGTAATTTCAACGACGCCTTCACCTGCTTCTCCTGCATCGAAAAAGTCTGGCAAAACTTATCCAAATCAAATTCGAAGATTCTGTTGTAGCCCTCCCCGATCGCGAGATTGAGGAAGTTGCACGTCCGTTCGTAGACCTTTTTTATCACTTCGCGGTCGGGGAACGCCTCGGTGAGCCGTCTTTTCAGCAAAGCCCTGTCGGTGTCCACACGCAGAAGAACCGCGAAAGAACGCGCCCCATCCCTTCCGGCGCGCCCCGCCTCCTGGTAGTATTCCTCCAGCGACGGCGGTATGTCCACATGGATCACGACCCTGACATCCGGCTTGTCTATACCCATTCCGAAAGCGTTGGTGGCGGCGATGACGCGCACATCCCCGCGGCTCCACTTGTTCTGTCGTTCCTCCTTCTCCTCCGCCGAGAGTCCGGCGTGGTAGAACGTGCTTTCCATTCCCGCGGCGTTGAGAAACTCCGACACCTCACGCGTGCGCTTGCGGCTACGCGTGTAGACAATCGCGCTCCCACTCGTGCGGCTGAGGATGTGGAGCATCTCCGACATCTTATCCGCCGTGGGGCGCACAATATATTGTATGTTCTCGCGTTGGAAACTCTTGCGGAAGATTCTGTGGTCGGGCGCGAAATCCAAGTTTCGGCATATATCCTCCACCACCTCCGGTGTAGCCGTGGCGGTGAGCGCCAACACCGGAACCCCCGGAAGCACCTTGCGCAGTTTGCTGATTTTCAGATATGCCGGACGGAAATCATAGCCCCATTGGGAGATGCAGTGCGCCTCGTCAGCCACTATCAGCTTCACCCCCAGGGTGCGTAGTTCATCACAGAAATAATCGCTCTGCAACCGCTCCGGCGCGACATAGAGAAACCGGCACGCGCCGTTGCATATCCGCTCCCGCGCCATGCGCGCCTCCTTCGAGGTCATCCCGGAATGGAAATAGACACCCTTCACTCCGCGCTTGCGCAGTCCGTCGACCTGGTCCTTCATCAGAGATATCAAGGGGGTGACCACAAGCGTCAACCCGTCGAGGATTATCCCCGGCACCTGAAACGTGATGGACTTACCTCCACCCGTGGGCATCAATCCCAAGGTGTCGCGGCCCGAAAGTACGGAGTCTATGATATCCTCTTGTAGGGGACGGAAAGCCTCATAGCCCCAATACTTCTTTAATACCTGAAGGGGTGTCATGCTTCGCGTCGGTTCGGTCATAGCGGCTAATACTCCGACGGACGGATATCCTTGATCATCAGCTGGATGGAATCTATGCCGCTGCTCTTATGCTTCGTCTGCTCTATCGTGTAGCAGATATCTATAGGTTTGTGGGCGTGGATATGTTCGAAATAGGGAGCCATATTAAACGCTATCGCATTGAGGACGCGGCTCGTGGAATTATCCTCAAGCTCCAATTTTATATGCTCCATGTTTTTCCCCACAAGCTTGCTCGTGCCGAAATCAAACACGTTTTTCGTAAGGAAAATAGGTTTCTGGTTCCCCGGTCCGAAGGGATTGAATTTCTTCAACGACGCGATAAATTCGGGGGTGATCTCTCCGAATGAAATCTGAGCGTCGATCACCATCTGCGGCGCCAGCTGGTCGGGACGTATATGTTCCGCCACATACTCCTCGAAGCGGCGGCTGAACTCCGGAATATTCTCCTCTTTGAGCGACAACCCGACAGCGTAGGTGTGTCCTCCGAAATTCTCAAGCAGATCGCGCGTGGAGTTCACCGCCGAATATATGTCGAAGCCCTGCACCGAGCGCGACGACCCCGTGGCGATGCCGTTGTCGAACGTCAAAACCACCGCCGGCTTGTAGTACAGCTCCGTCAAGCGCGACGCGACTATGCCGATGATGCCCTTGTGCCAATTCTTATTGTAGATGACTATCGAACGGCGGTCTTGGACTATGTTCACATTCTTCCCAATGAGGGTGTTGGCCTCATCGGTGATTCGTTTGTCGAGTTCCTTCCTGTCTTTATTGTATTGGTCTATGTCCTTACCCTTCTCGTACGCGTCGTGAAGGTCGCGGCAAACAAGCAGATCCACCGCCTCGATGCCGCTCTGTATGCGTCCCGACGCATTGATGCGGGGCCCTATCTTGAATATCACATCGCTGATGGTGATATCCTTGTTGGTGAGTTTGCAGATGCGGATGATGCTGCGTAATCCCAAATTAGGATTGGAGTTGATGCGGCGGAGACCATGGTACGCCATGATTCTGTTCTCCCCCACTATCGGGACTATGTCCGCGGCGATGCTCACCGCCACAAGGTCCAACAGCGACTCCAGCTCGTTGTGGTTCGACAAGCCGTTGCTCATCGCGAACGCCTGCATGAACTTGAATCCCACGCCGCAGCCGCTGAGATGGGAGCACGGATACGTGCTGTCGGGCATCTTCGGATTCAGTATCGCCACCGCCGCCGGCAATTGCTCGTCGGGAACGTGGTGGTCACAGATGATGAAATCTATACCCTTCTTCTTGGCATAGTTGATCTCGTCTATGGCCTTGATGCCGCAGTCAAGGACTATCACCAATTTCACGCCGCGCTCCGACGCGTAGTCAATGCTCTTCGTGGAGATGCCGTAGCCCTCCTCGTAGCGTGTCGGGATATAGTATTCGATGTTGCTATAGTAGTTCTGCAAATACTTGTACACCAACGCCACCGCGGTGGTGCCGTCCACATCGTAGTCGCCGTAGATCATTATCCTCTCTTTCGCACCCATGGCCTTGTTCAGACGGTGTACCGCCTTGTCCATGTCGTTCATCAGGAAAGGATCGTGTAGGTCGGCGATAGAGGGTGAGAAAAACTGCTCCGCCTCATGGGCGGTCTTCACTCCCCGTTTCACCAGTAACTCTCCTATGGGCGCGGAAACACCACACCCCGTCTGAATCTCTTCCGACGTGGCCTTCTGTTGAGGAGTAAGGGCCTGATAGTTCCATTCGCTTGACATAGAAGAATCTGTTTGTTTTTGTGTCCTTAAACTGTTACTTTATTAAATCCAAGAACTCGCGGCGGAGTTCCGGATTCGACTCATAGAGTCCCGAATAATTATATGTGGTGGTGGCGGAATGTTGTTTCTCCACGCCACGCATCTTCATGCATAAATGCTCGCCGGTGCATGCCACAATCACGCCCTTGTTGGGCACCTCTTGCGAGATAATGTCGCACACTTCGGCGGTAAGACGTTCCTGAACTTGCAGCCTACGCGCGAACACGTCGACCACACGCGCCACTTTCGACAGCCCCACTATCTTCCCATCGGGGATATACCCCACGGATATTTTGCCGAAGAAAGGGAGTATATGGTGCTCGCACATACTGTAAAATTCTATATCTTTGACTATCACCATCTCGCTCCCCTTATGGTTGGAAAGATGCGTGAAAATGGCTTTGCGCACCACCTCCCGAGGGTCGATATGGTAGCCCATAGTGATATCTATCATCGCTTTCGCGGCGCGTATTGGTGTCTTCACCAGCCCCTCCCTGTCCGGGTCCTCCCCGAGGAGGGTCAATATTTCGCGGTAATGGTAGGCTAATTTCTCTACCAATTCAGGATCATGAAACTCTTTTCTGCTCATATTTTATCTGAGAGCTATTTGAGGATTATATCACACTTCACGGTACGCATCTCGGAGGCAAACGACGGGAACGCCCGTTTCAGCTCCTGCAACGCCGCGTTCGCTTCCGCCGCGGTGGAGAAATTGCCTACCCGGGTGTACCAATTAGGTGATTTGGAGAATGAATAGACCTGTCCTCTGTATTTGGGGAATTTGGCGACTATGGCGTTGCCGCGGGCGCGTGCCCGTGCCTCCAAAGTCGTCTGGTTGCGTCCGTCGCTGAACACCTGCACGCGGAAGCCCGAAGTCTTCCCGGCGGTGCGTGTCTTATGCACCGGAGATGTCGTCTTCGCCTCCTCCGCGACGCCGCGGATCACCGCCTCGAGGATATCCTCGGGGATGTTGATCTTAACTCCTCCCCCGCTCGCCGCCTCGATCTTATCCACCGGCGTCTGAGGGCTCTCAGTTTGGGCCGTCGCCGCCGCTCCCGACGACATTATCATCAGGAGCGACGCCATGGCCATATTTTTGGATCTATTCAATATCATTGATTTAATCAAATGCCTCTACGATCCCCATGAAGGAATCTGCTTTCAACGCAGCGCCGCCGATGAGACCTCCGTCAACATCCGCTTTGCTGAATATCTCTTTCGCGTTAGAGGGTTTGCAGCTGCCTCCGTAAAGAATGGAGATCTCCTCAGCCACCTCTTTGCCATATTTGGCTGCGATGGTGCCGCGGATGTTAGCGTGCATATCCTGCGCTTGGTCGGCGGTTGCGGTCTTGCCTGTGCCGATAGCCCATACCGGCTCGTACGCAATCACGATCTTCTTGAAATCCTCCACCGACAAATCAAACAATGCCTCTACTTGTGAGTTCACAACAGCGTTGTAGCTGCCGTTCTCACGCTCTTCCAATACCTCACCCACACAGAAAATAGGTGTGAGTCCGTTGTCAAGAGCCAATCTTGTCTTTGCTTTCAGCTGCTCGTTGTTCTCTCCGAAATACTGACGACGCTCGCTGTGTCCCAAAATAACATACTTCGCACCTGTAGAAGCAACCATGTCGGCTGCAACCTCGCCGGTGTATGCACCGGACGCGTGCTCCGAACAGTTCTCCGCACCTAAACCAACCAATGTCTGATCGATAACCTCATTCACTGATACCAAATGAGTCGCAGGCACGCAGATCACCACGTCGCAATTTGCTTTCTTAGCTTTAAGAGCTTCGTTCACCTCTTTAGCCAATTTCACACCTTCGCACACTGTAGTGTTCATCTTCCAGTTGCCTGCTACGATATTCTTTCTCATTGCTTTTAAATTTAAAGCGTTTATAATTTAAATTTTTACCTTACGTGGGGTCAACCCACTTTATTCCGCAAAGTTAACACTTTTTCCGCTTATCCCAAAATCATTTATCCCCCGAAATCGCACTTTTCTCCATCCACGCCGCCGCCACATTCCCCCTCCCCACATCCGCGAAACACCCTATACAGCGACATAACCGACTGATTATCAACATCACCGCACAATACGCTTGACCCTATCGCATTTTCCTCATATTTTATTTCACCGACATTTTAGCCACACATTATCCACGCCACCACACACGCATTATCCACTACTCAATCCACGCTCCACCCACGCATTATCCACGCCACCATCTATGGCTCCTCAAAAACCGACACCCTCAGCCCGGAACGTTAATAAGCGTATTTACCGATTTTTAACCCTACTATTCAAGATATTTTTTGTAACTTTGCAATCCAAATGGGCTGGTCCTTAATGGTTCAGTCCATCTATAGTTATGCTTTAAAAAATGAAAATTATAACACACCATATTCTTAGACTACTCCTCACGGCGTTGGTGCTGCTGGTTTCCGCCGGCTCCCGCGCCGCCGATGATTTCGTAGTCGTTATCGACGCCGGACATGGAGGCAAGGATGTCGGCGCCATGGATTGCAACATCAAAGAGAAAGACGTGAACCTTGGCACCGCCCTCAAACTCGGAGAAACCCTCAAAAAGGAACTCAAAGGGGTGAAAGTAATCTTCACCCGCGACAAGGATGAATACCTTACTCTCCAACAACGCGCCGACATCGCCAACAAAGCTAAAGCTAACATCTTCGTCTCCATACACACCAACTCCGCAGCCACCGAGAATCCCAACCGCGCCTCCGCCGCGGGATGCTCCACACACGTGCTCGGACCAAACAAGGATGCGAACAACATGGCGGTGGCGCAACGCGAAAACTCCGTCATTAAACTCGAAAAAGACTACGAACAGAAATATCAAGGCTTCGACCCCGATTCCGATGAGTCATACATCATCTTCGAGATGATGCAGAAGAAGAACCTCAGCCGCAGCATCGACCTCGCCAAGGAAATCCAACAAGAGATGACCACCACCGCCGGACGCCGCGACAGAGGTGTTCACCAAAACGGTTTCTGGGTGCTTTGGGCGACCTCAATGCCCGCCGTGCTCGTGGAGCTTGACTTCATCTGCAACCCCAATTCCGCCAAATATATCGCTTCTAAGGAGGGACAGGCGCAAATGGCGGAGGCTATCTGCAACGCCATCAAGGCTTACCACAACAAACAGCAACACGCCGCACTCGAAGAGACTGCCGACGAAGAGATATTTATCGCCCAGGAGGTGGAGCAAGCAAACATCAACCAAGGTGCCGATGGCCCGACAGTGGTCACAGCCCCAACGGAGCGAGTGGTATCCAAAGCCCCGGAAATAAAAAGCTCCTCCAACAATATCCCCACAAAACGCCGCCGTCGTTCCGACGCATCCAAAGCTAAGTCCGAAAAACGCATCGTGGAAACGGAAAACATCGTGGTGAAAACCGAGCGTCAAGCCGAAACACCCGACGTGGAAGAGGCTCCCGTGAACCACGAAGAAAAGGCCGCGGCTAAAAACAACTCCAAAAACTCAAAAAACTCAAAGAAAGAGAACTCCAAGAATTCAAAAAAGGAGAACTCCAAAAAAGAGAAAAACAGCAAGGAGAAAAATAAAAAAGAGAATAACAAGAAAGCTGACAACAGCAAAGAAAATAATAACAAAGTCGCCGACAAACAAAATAATAAGGCAACCGACAAACAGAATAACAGGGTCACCGACAAACAGACCGCAGAAAAAAACAACAAGAATACAGACTCCAACAAAAAAGTCGCTGAAAAGAGCAGAAAGGAGTCTAAGATGAACAAAGCTGTCAAAATAAACCGGGAGCAATCCGCAGACAAAAAGACCGCTGAGAAAGTCACTGAGAAAAAGACCGAGAAAAAGACCGATAAGGTCACAGATAAAAAAGAAAACAAAAAAGCTGAGAAAGTCGCTGACAAAAAAGACGACAAAAAAAACGACAAGACAACAGAGAAAGTCGCTGACAAAAAGGATGGGAAGAAAGCCCGTCTCAACAGAAAATAAACAGATTTAATTAACGAGAATACATAGCAACAATATGAAAAAGATACTATCCAAAGAATTTGCCATCGGTGTGAGCGTGATCGTAGCCCTCGTGATACTCATCTTCGGCATCGACTACCTCAAAGGCATCAACCTCTTCAAGTCAGCAAACTTCTACTACGTGAACTACGACAACGTGGCGGGACTGGAAGTGGCTGCCCCCGTCACCATCGACGGTTACAAAGTGGGACAGGTGCGCGACATCGAGTTCAACTACGAGCATGGCGGCAAAATCAAGGTAGTTCTCGCCCTCGACAAAAAATTAGTGGTACGTGAGGGCACCACCGCCGCGATCACACAAAGCATGCTCAGCGGCGCCTCAATCACTCTCAATGTCGGCAAATCCGACAAGGTGCTCCCCTACGACAGCGAAATCGCCGCCGCCACTGCCCCGGACCTCATGGCGACGCTCTCCAACGAAATCGTCCCCTCGGCAACTTCGCTGATGCAACACGTGGACTCCTTATTATACAATGTCAACGATCTCGTGTCTAATCCGGCACTTCTACAAGCGATAAACCGTCTTGATGGTATTTCTTACAACTTACTCGGCGCTACCGGAGGCCTAAACACCACCCTCAACGCCCAAACACCTGTCTTACTGAACCGCGTGAACAACGTGGCGGGAAACCTCGACGCTATCACCGCCGACCTCAACGACTTCTCCACACAACTCAAGGGACTCCCCTTGGATAAAACCGTGGAGAACGTCAATGAACTCACCGCCAACCTCATCGCATTCTCTCAACAGCTGAACAATCAAAAATCATCTTTAGGCTTGCTCATGAACGACACGGAGCTGTATAACCGACTCACCCAGATCAGCGCCGATGTCGACTCTCTTATCGTCGACATCAAACGCAACCCAAAACGTTATATCAGCATCAAACTACTTTAAAAAACTCAACGGAATAATAGAGGAACTAACTTATGACCCAAGAGCATGAGCAGCTTTGGCAGAAATGCCTTGCCCATATACGTAAATCGATTGGTGACCAACTCTTCTTCAGATGGTTCTCGGACGCGCGCTCGGTGAGCTTCGACAACGGAGCTTTAACCATCCAAGTGCCCTCCGACTACATTCGTGAACAATACGAGGACAGATTCTACGCACACCTCGGCAAAGCCATTCAAGCCGTCTACGGCGATGGAATCGACCTTTACTACCAAATAGGCATCATCCAAGACGATGACGCTTCCAAAGTGACACTCCGTGGAAACAAACACCAAATCCCCGCCGCGCCGCAGGCAATCGCCGCGACTGTGCAGCGTCAGGAGGGAGTGAACTACCAGGAGGTGCAGAGCGGTCTTATCAAAAGCAACACTTTTGAGAACTATTGCGTGGGTATGAGCAACCAGCTACCCTACACCATCGCCAAAGCCATCGCCGACCACCCGGAGAAAAACGACTTCAACCCTTTCTTCCTCTACGGAAGCGTCGGCGTAGGGAAAACGCACCTCATCCAAGCGATAGGCAACAGAATTAAAGAGAACATTCCGCAAGCGAGAGTCCTCTATATCTCACTGCGCAGTTTCCAAAACCAATTCTCCACCGCCACCATCACCGGACGCGTCCCCGACTTCATCAACTTCTACCAGAGCATCGACGTGCTTATGATCGACGACCTCCAGGAACTCGCCGGCAAAAAGGGTACCATCGACGCGCTCTTCACCATCTTCAACCACCTGCACCAAGGGGGTAAGAAGCTTATCTTCACCTGCGACCGCCCACCGGTGAACCTCGAAGGCATCACAGACCGTCTTATCGACCGCTTCAAATGGGGTTCCACCGAGCCGCTCCCGAAGCCCGACCTCGCCCTGCGCAAAAAGATACTTCAAATCAAAGCCGCGTCCAGCGGTATCGACTTCCCGCAAGACGTTATCGACGTTATCGCCGAACATGTCGACGGTTCCGTGCGTGAGCTTGAGGGTGTCGTCGCCGGGGTCATCAACCGCGCGATATATCTCTCCGCGCCTATCAACAAAGCCCTCGCTCTCGAAGTGATGCGCAACACCGTCAAGACACCCACGAAAACCATCAACTTCGATATGATCGTGGACATCACCGCCGAGTGCTTCAAAATCAACCCCGATGTGATTTTCTCCAAAAACCGCGTACGCGACATCGCCGACGCACGTCAAATAATAATGTATCTCGCCCACAAACATCTCGGTCTCTCCTCAACCGCAATCGGGACCAAACTCAACCGCAAACACTGCACCGTGCTTCATGGCATCAACGCCGTAGAGGACCGTATCCCGGTGGAACGCGGAATCGCCGAAGCGGTCGAATGGATCGAAGCAGAACTCAAAAAATAAATGAACGACAAAAAATCGTCAGAAAAAGATTCGTCAGAAAAAATCTCATTAGACATACAGAATGCGGACAAGTCGTTTGCCGACTTGTTCGCCCCATTTAAGCAGAGAGTCAACGCCTTCAAATCCCGGGGCATAGATTTCGACTTCCTCTTCCAAATCCTTAAAAACGAGAGGGGGGAGGCGATTGTCAGAACCATGGATAAAGAGACTCTCATACCTCTGAACTGCGGCCTCTGCAGAGCCACGGATATCCATACCCGCCGCGCGCTTCAACTCTATTCCAAAGCTAACAACGCCACATCTTCGACTTTCAATCCGATGTGGGCTGTCGACTCCGTGAGCACCGACGTGGTAATTAACAACAACCCCGCGCTACTTGTGGCGCTGCTGAAATGCGACAACCTCATCAACGCTAAAAAAAAGAGAATCTCCATCAGCGAATCAATAGCCTCGTTAACCCTGGAAATCTCCGAACCTGAAAAAAACAAGCTCGAATCACGCATTATCATCAATGCGGGAGATAGGCGTTTCGAGGACGTGGTGTTCCTCTCCGACTCCTACGTACTTTGCGACGACACCATCTTCGCGACAAACGTGATCGGCGACAACTACACGCAACTTCCAATCTTCAAATCGAAGTTCCCGGCGAGCTATCTACAGCCGTTCCTCTCAATATTCTATTCGTTCATCGACAACGCCGAGGTCAATTATCTGAACTACTCCGTGCGCCACAGCGACAACGCCGTAACCCCCACCCCGGTGCTCTTCTTCGAGAAAGTGGACGAGGACCAAGCCCTTTATATGCACGTGATGAGCCGCGCCGCGAACCTCCCTCCCAACTTCACCGACGACTTCAACATCTCCCGGGTGGCGGCAGTAGACCACGAATCACACCGAATCGAGGTGCGCCCGCTGGCGATCAATCCCATATACGACCACATCTCCCGGATAAGTCATATTCTCAACTCCGCCGCGCCCACAAAGGAGGAACGCAAGGAAATATACAACGACGGGGGGTTCTTCATCGTACCGCAAAAGACCGCCGGAAACTTCCTTCTCCAGCACCTCACTCCCCTATTGTCGGAGTTCACCCTCGCCGGTCTCGAAAACATCCGCCAGTATAAAATCTACCCCGTGAAACCACGCGTGAAAGTAAACCTCAGCTCCGGCATCGACTTCCTCGAAGGGGACGTCGACATCTCCATAGGCAACGAGACTTTCACCCTCAAAGATATTCTCGCGCAATATAAGCGCGACAAAAGCATCAAGCTCAAAGACGGCACAAAGGGCATCATCGACGCGAACTATATCCGCAGGCTCGAACGCATATTCCGTCCCGTCAAAGGAAGCGACAAAGTCAAAGTCTCCTTCTTCGACCTCCCCGAAGTGGAGACTCTCTTGGAACAACGTATGGAGGGAGAGGCGTTCCAACACCAACGCGAAGTCTACGAGGGTTTCAACCATATCAACGACAACGAACTCACCCTCCCCAAGGTGAACGCCACTCTGCGCGACTATCAAATCCAAGGCGTGAAATGGATGAAGTATCTCAACGACATAAACATCGGTGGATGCCTCGCCGACGACATGGGCCTTGGGAAAACATTGCAGACAATAACGCTGCTGATGATGGTCGCCCCGACAACCAAACTCCCCTCGCTGATAGTGATGCCCAAGAGCCTTATCTTCAATTGGAAATCGGAGATAGAGAAATTCGCCCCGAAGCTCAAATTCAGCGTCTACTACGGCACCTCACGCGACCTCGCCGAGGCGTTGAAAGCGAAAGTGGTGCTCACCTCCTACGCCACCGTGCGCAACGACATCAAGGATCTGATGAAACGCCAATTCGAATATGTGATTCTCGATGAGTCGCAATACGTCAAAAACGTCGCGGCGCAGACAAGCCAGGCGGTGAAACTTCTCAAAGCGAAACACCGCCTCGCCCTCAGCGGCACACCCATAGAGAACAACCTCACCGAGCTTTACTCTCTATACTCATTCCTCAACCCGGCGATGTTCGGAACCATCGACGACTTCAACGCGCGCTACACCGTCCCCATTCAAAAGGAGGGGGATGCCGACGCGACAATCTCACTGCGCAAAAAGATTTTCCCATTCATGCTGCGCCGCCTCAAAGAGGATGTGCTGACACAGCTCCCCGAGAAAATCGAACAACGATGCTACGTGGAGATGTCGCCCGAGCAAGCAAAATTCTACGAGGAACGCCGCCGTTACTACAAAGACCTCATCAACACAAGCATCGCGACCGAAGGCATCGAAAAATCGCAATTGGAGATTTTCAAAGCCCTCACCGAGCTGCGGCGCATAGCATCAGTGCCGGAGTCTCTTAGCTCCGACACCATCTCCTCCCCGAAAATCGAAATGCTCATGGAGAACCTTCTCCAAGCCGTGGCGAACGGACACAAAGTCGTGGTCTTCTTCAACTATATCGCCGGAATCGAACTTGTGGGCGAAGCCCTTGAAAAAGCGGGCATCGAATACGCGACCATGACCGGAGCCACAAACAACCGCGAAAAGGTAGTCTCCGCGTTCCAGACAGACCCCAACTGCAAAGTTCTCCTTATGACTATCAAAACCGGTGGCGTGGGACTCAACCTCACCGCCGCCGACATTGTATATATCTTTGAACCCTGGTGGAACAAAGCCGCGGAAAACCAAGCTATCAGCCGACTCCACAGAATCGGACAGCACAACACCGTATTCTCTTATTCCATCATCACACTCGGAACCATCGAAGAGAAAATAGCGCTCCTCCAAGACCAAAAACAGCAACTTTTCGACGCTCTTATCGGAAGCGACTCCTCCGTGGCGAAACACCTCTCCGAAGAGGATATCAACTATATCTTAAGCTAACAGTATTTCTCAAAAAACTCCAAGATGAAAACGAACGATCCTCTAATGGTGACTATCGCCATCACAGACATAAAAAATAAAATGGCTTTCAGAAACTTTTTCGTCCAAAGTATAGACATGACGAAAAAGGATATCACCGCCGCCGTCATTCCGCTGATAGATATTTTGAAAGAGGGGGCGTGGAGAATCGACGAATCCCTCTCCCAAAGGGAGGCGGAAGCCATTACCACGTGTATCAAGAAAAGAACCGCGGCACCAAAAGAAGACCTTCTGCTGTTCACCATAATTTTATTTTCGCAGCGCGATCTCTTCAACACGCTCTTCAATAGATTCCCACAGAATATTCAAGAACTTATAAATACGCTGATATACGAAACTTCGAGCATATATAAAGATGCTATTGACAAAAACATAAGAAAAGCGATTACGCTCAAACGGACATACCTATACTACGACCAAGATTGCGTCATGGGAAAGCCCTATACCTCGTACCAAGGACTTTTCACCATCATATCCGAATATAACAGCAATTACCACATCACACTAAATATGTCCGCCAACCTGCTCTATACGTTCGCGCTCACCGAACCCAAAGAGTATCAGACACACCCGCTGGAGAAAGACCCCGACATATCCAAGCTTAAAATATTTAACGCCGAGGACAACGTATGGACGGAATGGACGCATTTCCAATGGCTCGTGGAAAACGGACAAATTGACATCTACGACACCACCGCATCAGGTACACTGAAAACGGGCATTGCCGCGACACTCCAAAAAAGAGCTAATGTCGTCGAACTCTTCACCGACAAAAAGATGTACGACCTCTCCACACGCAGACTTAGAAGCAGAATCCTCTCCAACATCTTCGCATTAGCATATCAAGAGAAAAACGATGATCTCGACGCATGTCTGCTGAAGAACATCGCCACCGCTCTTAGAAGAAGATCCGTGACATTTCCTATTATCTACTATTTCTTAGCAGCCAAATCCCTTGAGCACCACTATGGGATGACCGATGTCACATTAGCTCAATACAATATCCTCAAATCCTTGACCGAAGAGGGGTGGTATTCAACCGATGAGTTATTAAAAACAGAAAGAAGAAATCCTTATATCATCCCCTGTGTGAATGACCTCAAACGTCAATTCAGCGATAGATATTACTATATATTCAAACAATATCCCTCAAAAAAGGACATTACACTTGAAGATACGTTCCTAAAACCCGCTATCAACGGCGCGATACTCATCTACGCCTCTTTAGGATTGATGGAAGTCGCATACCGCGAAGCTGAACGGGGCGACATATCCATCTTCGACACCGTCAAGTACTTCCGATTCACCGACTACGGACTCTCACTCCTCGGCGTGAAGAAAGACTACAAAAGCAACCGCAACCAAGCGTCGGGCATCAAGCTCGACGACACCAGACTGATTTTCAAACTGGAGGACGAGAATATGCCGGGAGCGTCATACATCATCGACACCGCGACCCCGATAAGTGGCGGAAGATACCACGTGACACTCAAATCATTCCTCAAATCATGCAAAACGCCCTCCGACGTGGAGAAAAACGTGAGAATCTACGAAAAATTAACCGGTGGTAACCTACCAACGATATGGAAAGACTTCTTCCTCGATGTCATAAATAAATCACAAGCGTTGCAGCCATTGAGATCCTCCGGATATTGTATCTATCAACTCACGACCAACGACATACATCTCATGCAGATATTCGTCTCCGACCCCAAGCTATCGAAAATTTGCCACCGCGCCACCGGAAACATTATCATTTATCCCGTACAAGAGTCCAACACTTTCAAAAGCGTCCTCGCCTCCTACGGATATATCATCAAATAATCTCCTTGCGGAAGCGTGTGCCTACACTCGCTCGAAGTCAACAATAAAGGTTGCAACAACAAAAGCACAAACAAAAAAAGGATGCCGTTTAGCATCCTTTCTTTATTTGTGTGAGTTTTTTTATTTCCTCGTGATGTTTCCTATTTCTTAGAGCTGTCCCCTATTTCTTAGTGGAGAATGTGAACATCAGCTTCGCGTTCTTCAAGTCCGGAGCGCATAGCGTCGGGCGGTTGATGAACTGTACGCAATCCGTCACATAGACTGTGTTGCTCACCGTCTCGGTGGTGATTGTCACCGGAACAAGCAAGAAATCCATATCCTCATCCTTCACCGGCTCGCCGGCTTTCATCAAATCCACGATATACTGACGCATGGATGTGAAAGTGTAGCTGCTCGTGCTCGAATCGTATGTCGACCAGAACGACTTCTCCGTGTTGTCGGGAATCTTATTACCCGCGAAGAACGACTCATAGTCGCACTTGCGCACCATAAGCAGATAGGGCGACGGCATCAAACTATAGGCGTTCTTCACCGTGTTCACAGGTATATTGAGTGTGAGGTTGTTGATCACCGATAGGTTCAACGTCTGGGAATTGTATCTGTTCAGAATCTCCTGTGCCGGGATGTGAATCTCTGTCAGATATCCGCACGGAGTGATAATCAACGGCTCACCCGACTGCGCGCGCTGCGCCAACGCCGCGTCCGGCTTATAGCTGAAACAGCTGCTGCTGACCACCTCCGGCGCGGTGCCGAAGAGCGTCACGGAATCAGTGGCGGCGATGGGAACTGTCTCATACGCCTCCGTGGTCTCGTTGTACACGCGCTTAGTGCTTCCGTAATGATAGTAGGTGGTCATCTCCCCTACGGAGATATTAACCACGCATCCGGAACCGAAAGCGTTCTCCACATACAAGCCGGGGAAATAATTGTTGAACGTCGAGGGCCATTGGAACACCGACGGATCCTGACGATACTGCAAGAAGAATTTCTTGGCAAGGTCCAGCGGCATATCCACCATGATATGCCCCCATAGGTCTTGATAATACAACGTGTCGGTCATTCCCAACGCCGACGCGGTGTAGCTCTTTACTCCCAGCGGCTTCGAGGGATCATAATATCCCGTGGGGTCGAAACTGCTCTGTATATTCTGGGGCAATTGCTTCTCCAAGGCGTAGACCTTCACCTGGCATGGCGCGAGGGAGTCGCCGGTGAGTGCGCCGCGGCGGAAGTGAAGCTTCAGCTTCATCCCCACAACGCTGTCAACCGGAATGGTGTCGCTGATCTCCATGGATCCCGCGGAGAGCAGCTGCGTCACAAACGAGCTGTTCAGCTTGCCATAGCCCGAAATATCTATCTTACCTAAAAGTGTGGTGGTGGAACGCGCGTCCATCTCCGACACGGATATCGACTTCCCCTCAACCGTGAAATTTGAATCCACGTAGATGGTCATCTGATCCGATATCAGCGAAGGTCCGATATTGCTATCGTCGCTGCACGCCCCGAAAAGACCCGCGCCTATCACCGACGCGGGAAGAAGAAGAGTGGAAAATATTCTACTTTTTCTTACCATTAGTACTCAATTGATTATAGAAATCCACGTAGCCGCTGAGATCCTCTTTCACTTGCTCCTTGAGAAGCACCGGAAGCTTCAGCTTTTGAGCATATTCCAAAAGCTCGGGATCCGGCTCATCTGTGGCGAAGACCACGCCGCTACTGAATTTGATAGCCATCTTATGCAATGTCTTCACATCGTAAGGGGGCTCCCCAAATTCTTTGAAATGACGGTTCGGTATCCCGTCCGCCACCATTTTCTTTATAAACTTCGGATCAACCACCGCCGGCTCCGGTCCGGGCATCACCGAGTATACCACTTTGGACCCTCTGAACGACGGATCCGTGTTGTACGCTGTGCGTATGTAGAGCGGCGTCAACGCCGAAAACCAACCCATGCAATGAATCACAGTGGCCTCCCAACGCAATTTCTTCACAGTCTCCATCGTCCCGCGCGTGTAGAAGATTACCCTCTCATCATTGTCAGCACGGTTAGATCCCACTTCATCCACATCATCGGCGCTCTTAGTGAAATAATCCTCATTGTCAATAAAATACACCTGTATGCGCGACGGTTGCATCGACGCAACCTTGATTATCAACGGATGGTCCGCATCGTCGATAGGTATATTTATTCCACTCAATCTGATCACCTCGTGCAATTGGTTCCTGCGCTCATTGATGCTCCCGAATCGGGGCATGAACGTTCTTACTTCGTAGCCATCTTCCTGGCTCAATCGCGGAAGTTCACGTCCTAATACAGAACTTTCACTTTCCGGGAGATACGGTTTAATCTCCTGTGTTACAAACAATATGCGTTTATTTGCTGCCATTTACTTATATGCATTCGCCACAAGGTTAGTCTCTTATGGATTTCAATGTGCAAAGTTACAAATTTTTCTCCATATACATTCCCACGCTTCGACCCTATTCCCCTAATTTAAGGTAATTTAATACTGACTTGCGCTTTTATTTCGCTTTTTCATCTTCAAGTTGAATATAATTTGCTAATTTTGCACTCAAATTATTCAGGCACAAAATAGAATGAAAATCCTACGCACTAAAAAAGCATTGGAAGAATTTGTGGCTTCGGAGAAAGCTGCCAACCATTCCGTGGGCCTCGTGCCCACAATGGGAGCCCTCCACGCCGGCCACTTATCATTGGTCAATATTGCGGTGAAAGATTGCGACGCCGTCGTGGCGAGCCTCTTTGTAAACCCCACTCAATTCAATAATCCGAACGACCTCGCCACATACCCCCGCTCCGAAGAGCAGGATTTCAACCTCCTGCGCGACGGCGGCGTCGCCGCGGTCTTCGCCCCCTCCGTAGAGGAAATTTACCCCACCGACGCCCCTAAAGACAACCACGTCTTCGACCTCGGTCAAGTCGCGGAGGTCATGGAAGGCAAATTCCGCCCGGGACACTTCCAGGGTGTCGCACAAATCGTCAGCCTCCTGTTCCGCCTTGTGAAGCCCGACAAAGCTTACTTCGGCGAAAAGGATTTCCAACAAATCGCCGTGATACGCCGCATGGCGCTCACCGAAGGACTTAACGTCAACATCATCGCCTGCCCAATCAAACGCGAAGAGGATGGCCTCGCGCTCTCAAGCAGAAACCAACTCCTCACTCCCGAAGACAGAGCCACAGCCCCGGGGATACACAAAGCCATGCTCCAAAGCGTGGAATACGCAAAAAGCCATTCCGTGGCAGCGACTCACGACTCCGTGGTGGAGCAAATCAACGCTCTCCCACACTGCCAAGTGGAATACTACGAAATAGTGGACGGTACATCCCTGCTCCCCGTTAACGACTGGAACGACTGCGACAACATCGTAGGCTGCATCACTGTCTACTGCGGAAAAGTACGACTTATCGACAACATCAGATACAAATAAACCGTAATAAGCCATGCTTATTGAATTAATGAAATCCAAGATTCACCGCGTGAAAGTCACTCAGGCGAATCTTAACTACATCGGCAGCATCACTATTGACAGCGACCTTCTCAAAGCAGCCGAAATCCTGGAGGGTCAACGAGTCTTTATCGTCAACAACAACAACGGCGAACGTTTCGACACCTACGTCATCGCCGGCGAACCCGGCTCCGGAGTGATCTGCCTTAATGGCGCCGCCGCAAGAAAAGCGCAACCCGGCGACATTATAATAATCATGACTTACGCGCTTATGTCGCCTGAAGAGGCGAAAAACCATAAGCCGACAGTGATTTTCCCCGATTCCGAAACTAATCGTCTTTAAAATTCAGAAAACAATCATCCTATATAAATAATAATCACCCTATACGAATATAGCTGATGAAACTCTGATAAAAAGAGCTGATAAAATACACTGATAAAAAACAACCCCATATAAAATCATGTTTGAAAATCTACAGGACCGGCTCGAACGGTCGTTTAAAATACTTAAGGGTCAAGGCCGCATCACGGAAATAAACGTGGCGGAAACCCTTAAAGACGTGCGTAAAGCCCTTATGGAGGCGGACGTGGCTTACAAAGTGGCGAAGCAGTTCACCGACACCGTGAAAGCTAAGGCCCTCGGTCAAAACGTGATCAACGCCCTCAAACCGCAGGAGCTTATGCTCAGCATCGTCCGTGAGGAACTTATCTCCCTCATGGGCGGCGACAAAGCCCCTATCAACACCAAAGGGAACCCCGCCGTTATCCTTATGTCGGGTCTTCAAGGTTCCGGTAAAACAACATTCTCCGGCAAACTCGCGCTACGCTTCAAATCCCAGGGACGACGTCCGCTGCTCATCGCCGGCGACGTGTACCGCCCCGCCGCTATCGAACAGCTGAAAGTCCTCGGTGAACAAATCAAAGTACCCGTCTACAGCGAAGATGACTGCAAAGACCCCGTGGCTATCGCGCAAAACGGTATCCGTAAGGCAAAAGCCGACAGCCACGACATAGTAATCATAGACACCGCCGGACGTCTCGCCGTCGATGAAGCTATGATGAACGAAATCGCTGCCATCAAAAACGCCGTGAACCCACAAGAGACTCTCTTCGTGGTCGACTCCATGACAGGTCAGGATGCCGTGAACACAGCCAAAGAGTTTAACAACAGACTCGACTTCGACGGTGTGATCCTCACCAAGCTTGACGGCGACACTCGAGGCGGCGCCGCGCTCTCCATCCGCGCCGTGGTCAACAAACCCATCAAATTCATCGGCTCCGGCGAAAAACTCGAGGATATCGAGGAGTTCAATCCCGAAGGTATGGCAAGCCGTATCATGGGTCAGGGCGATATATGGAGCCTCGCAGAAAGAGCGCAGAGAATCATCGATGAAGATGAAGCGAAACGCCTTCATGAGAGAATACAAAAGAATAAATTCGACTTCGAAGATTTCTTGAAGCAGATTCAGCAAATCAAGAAGATGGGTAACCTCAAAGACCTCGCTTCCATGATCCCCGGTGTGGGCAAGGCTATCAAGGATATTGAAATCGACGACAACGCTTTCAAAGGAATCGAAGCCATCATCGGTTCAATGACTCCCTACGAACGCCGTAACCCCGAGAAAATCGATGCCAGCAGACGCAAACGTATCGCCGCCGGTTCCGGAACATCCCTCCAAGAGGTCGGCAGACTCATCAAACAATTCGAGGAGAGCCGCAAAATGATGAAAATGGCTACTTCTATGAAGAATCCTATGAAGATGATGAAGCAGATGCGCCAAGCTAAAAAACATAGATAATCCCCGACAACCACCATAGCGGAGCCGTGAGCCTTTATGAGACACACGGCTCCGTTTTTTTGCAGTTAGAAATAAATTTCGTATATTTGCAACCCACTCTCTATTAATGCAACAATGAGAATTCTTAAAGATAACAGAAAATATTGCTTTGCCATGGAAATGGCAGTGCGTGACTATGAATTGGACTGCGAGCAAATCGTGAACAACGCCAACTACCTCCACTATATGGAGCATACACGCCATTCCTTCTGCGCCGATGCCGGACTCTCTTTCATTAAAATGCATGAGGACGGTATGGACGTGGTTGTCCGTAAAATCGAAATAGAATACAAGATGTCGCTCCGCGGCGGTGAGAAATTCGTCTCCTGTCTGCGTCTCGAACGCAAAGGACCGCGTTTCATCTTCCATCAAGATATTCTGAAAACCAACGGCGACATAGCCACTTCCGGCGTAGTCACCGTGGTGGTCCTCAAAAACGGTAAACTCTCACGCGGCGACGAATTAGGCAAAGCGTTCGCCAAATATATGTAGCCCCGGCGGAGGCTTATCCTCCACCCTACCGCTAATACCTCCGACTCTTTAATGACCGACGACAACAAATTGCTTCTTGACATAGCGTTCTCCATGACCCGCGGCGCCACGCCGCGGATTCTCGAACGCATGGATGAACTCTCTATGTCGAAAGCGGAGTTCTTCGACCTGCCTACCCCCGACCTCTCACGGCGCCTCTCCCTTACGGCAAGGCACATCATCAGAAAAGAGGAACGCGACGCCGCCATGGCGCGCGCACGCGTGGAGATGGCGTTCGTCAACAAAAACAAAATACGTGTCCTCGCACTCGGCAACGAGGATTATCCCACGCGCCTGCTGCAATGCCACGACGCTCCGCTCGCCATATACGTGCTCGGAAACGCCGACCTGAACGAATCCAAAGCAATTAGCCTCGTGGGATCACGCCGCGCGACCCCCATAGGCACCAATTTCACAAAGCAAATAGTCGGAGACCTCGCCGCCTACGGACTTAAATTCAATGTCGTCAGCGGTCTCGCCTACGGCATCGACGCAGCCGCCCACGCCGCCGCAATAGAATACCACCAGCCGACAATCGCCGTCGTCGCACACGGACTCAACACTATCTACCCCAGCCAACACAGAAACCTCGCCAAATCGATTATCGACAACGGAGGGGCTATCATCTCAGAATATCCCAACGGCACGCGTCCGTTCCGCGCGAATTTCCTCGAACGGAACAGAATCATCGCCGCCCTCTCCGACGTGGTGATTGTTGTGGAGAGTGAAATCAAAGGGGGTGCCATGAGCACCGCCAACCAAGCCTTCAACTACGACCGCGACGTGATGGCGATGCCGGGACGGGTCACCGACCCAATGAGTGCCGGATGCAACCTCCTTATTCGCAAAAACAAAGCCTCTATGGTCACAGCCGCCGCCGATGTGGCGGAATTAATGAATTGGTCCCCTAAAGGCGTGAAAATAGACTTCTCGCAACGCTCACTATTCCCGCAACTATCCGGCGACGAGGAATCCATCTACAATCTCCTTAAAACATCCACAGACCCCATGAGCCTTGACGACATACACGCACGTCTCGCAATCCCGATGCCCTCGCTCCTCTCAATCATCGGCGAAATGGAATTCGACGGCATCGTCGCCAAAATCCCCGGAAACAGAGTAATCCCAATACTTTAATAGGGGAATAGCCTTGAATCACTCATTTCGGCTAATATTACGCCTAAAAATATCTCTATAACATTATTCCAAGCCAATAGGCTATTAAAACATTATTCCAAGCCAAAATAGGCTATTAAAACATTATTCCAAGCCAAAATAGGCTACTAAAAAACAGGCATAGAAAAAGGAGCCTCCATCGTCACGGAAACTCCTTTTAAAATGTCTGATCTGACAAACAATACCGGAAGAATTATTTCTTCGCCATACGATTGCCGTAGCGGCTGCGGAACTTGTCGACACGTCCGGCGGTATCCACCAATTTCTGTTTGCCTGTGAAGAAGGGGTGAGATGAAGATGTGATCTCAAGCTTCACCAAAGGATACTCTTTGCCATCTACGGTGATAGTTTCTTTAGAAGCTACTGTGGAGCGAGTGATGAAGATCTCGTCGTTTGACATATCTTTGAATACCACTTCGCGATAATTTGAGGGATGAATGTCCTGTTTCATTTTAATCTTTTTTCTGCAGTTTAATATTAAAATTTTGTCGATGGGTAGCTACCCCATCATTTCGACAGGTAGCGATCCTGTCTATTTAATGGCGTGCAAAATTACTAATTTTCCGCCACATACACAACACTTCCAAGAAAAAAATGGGAAGACTCTCCCCCAAAAGCCTCTCCCCAGCCCTCCCCTGAAGGGAAGGAAAGCCTCTCCCCCTCACCCCCTCTCCTGAAAGAGAGGGGAGCAGCGCTTTTCCAGCCCCCCTCCCTTTAGGGAGGGCCGGGGTGGGGCTAAAAAAAAAGGAGATCCATTTCTGAATCTCCTTAATCTAGGTGGCGGTTACATACTCTCCCGCTTTCGCAGTACCGTCGGCGTCCAATCAATGGCTCGGCGGCTTAACTTCTCCGGGAAGAGGCGGATCCCCCGCGCTATCTCCGCAACTTTTATTAAAGAGTCCGTTTTTTAATAAAAAAGGAGATCCATTTCTGAATCTCCTTAATCTAGGTGGCGGTTACATACTCT
>CAYQMV010000021.1:31431-34063 GCA_964418705.1 uncultured Sangeribacter sp. | reverse complement strand
GTTTAATGTTGTAACTTTGCATCGTTTGTCGCGGTAAAGTTGTTATATTACCGACAAAATAGAATGAAGAACCCGAAGGAAGTAAAACTCTCGCGGGGGGCTGTGCATATAACCACGATGGTGAGCGTCAGCCTCCTTTTGCTCATTATTGGAGCGGTGAGCCTGTTGGGCATCGCCGCCAATCATGAGACGCGCAGGCTCAAAGAGAACGTAGAGCTGAACATCGTGATGTGCGACACCGTGAGCGACGCCCAGGCCTCCGCCCTGATGGAGGATGTGCGCCGCCAACCATATATCAACACCATAAGCTTGATCGACAAAGCCACGGCGTTGAAAAATTGGACCGCCGACACCGGCGAAGACCTTGAGGCCCTCTTCGGCTTCAACCCTCTTTCGCCGGAGATACGCTTCACCCTCACCGCCGACTACGCTTCGGCGAAGAGCGTGAACGCGATATGCGCGACTCTCGGCAAACTCCCCGGAGTGGAGAGCGTCGCCGCACCCGACGCGGAGATGGTCGACGCCATGAACAAGCATATCTCCCACATCATCCTCGCCATGGGATGCGTGGCGCTGATGCTCGTGGTGATCTCGTTCGTGTTGATCAACAACACCGTTCACCTCTCGATATATTCCAAGCGGTTCACCATCCACACCATGCAGCTGGTGGGCGCCACAAACGGTTTCGTGCGCCGTCCGCTGCTGAAAAGCAACCTCGTGGTGGGCATCCTCGCCGGAGTGCTCGCGTCGGCGATCCTCGCCGGGGTGATGGCTTCCACGGATTCGCTGTTCATGGCAAACATAGCGCGCTTCATCCCATGGGAGGAGGCGGGTGTGGTCTTCGCCGGAATAATCGCCGCGGGGGCCCTGATATGCGTCGCGGCGGCGTTCATCTCCGCCACCCGCTATCTCCGCAAGGACTATGATGAATTGTTCAGATAGTCTGACGGAGTGAATAACCGACTAAAACAATAGACTGAAAACTAAGCAGAAAACACCAAATAGAAAACTAAATAAAGAGAGAACTAAATTAGGTGAAAACCAAATTAGATTAAAATTAGCAAGTAATGGGACTACAAGATATCAATGATCTCATGGAAAAGGACAACGGGCTGAAAGCCCCCCGTCCTTTCGGGCGTACCAACATCTATATGATGGGTGGGTGCGTGGCCCTCATCGTGGTGGGGTTCCTTTTGATGCTCGGCGGCGGCTCCTCCGTGGAGTCCGGTTTCAACCCCGACATCTTTTCCACACGGCGCATCGTGGTGGGCCCCACAATCACTTTCCTCGGCTTTTTACTCATGGCGTTCGCCATAATTTATCAACCTAAAAAGAAAAAATGAAACGTCAAGGGAGGGTTCCCCCTCCCTCCGGTATATAGACTATGGATTGGCTAAACGCTTTAATATTAGGCATAGTGCAGGGCTTGGCGGAGTATCTCCCCATAAGCTCCAGCGGACACCTTGAGATTTTCCGCACCGTCTTGGGTGTGGATCTCCCCAAAGATCAAACTCTCCTCTTCGACGTGATGGTACACGCCGCCACGGTGCTCAGCACCATCGTGGTGCTGCGTTCCACTTTCTTCCGACTCTGCGGCAGCTTCCTCTCGTTCCGACGCGACGAGGATTTCTATTATGTGTGCAAGATTTTGGTGTCGTGCATACCTATAGGCATCGTCGGCATATTCTTTAAGGATTGGGTGGAGCAGTTTTTCGGCGAAGGTCTTTCGGTGGTGGGGGTATGCCTCTGCATCACCGCGGTGCTGTTGGCGTTCGCGTTCTTCTCCGGCTACGACATGAAAAGACGTATGTGCAAGCCCGGAGACGAGGGTAGAAAAATAGGATGGCTCGACGCCTTCATCATAGGATGCGCGCAGGCGTGCGCCGTATTGCCGGGACTCAGCCGCAGCGGCACAACCATCGCCGCCGGCATCCTCCTGCGCAACAAACGCTCCGAAGTAGCGTCGTTCTCCTTCCTCATGGTGATCCTCCCCATCCTCGGCGAAGCCATTCTGGATGTGAAGAAAATCGTAGGCGAAGAGATGGCGGGCACCTCCTCCGTGGATGTGGTGTCGCTCGCCATAGGTTTCATCGCCGCGTTCTTGGTGGGATGCTTCGCGTGCCGCCTGATGATTAAAATGGTGAAACGCGGAGAACTCCTCTGGTTCGCCATATATTGCGCGTCGATAGGAGCGGTATGCCTCTTCAACCGATAACGCGCACCCTAAGAAGTCACTATTAACAACCAAAAAGTATAAAAGATTGGATTTTATCACAGGAGAAATAATAGCGATAGACAAGCCGCTGAAATGGACCTCGTTTGACGTGGTCAAGCGCGTGCGCGGGGCTATCCAACGCCGAATGTCGTTGCGCCGCTTCAAAGTGGGGCACGCCGGCACCCTCGACCCCCTCGCCACCGGTGTGCTCCTTATATGCACCGGACGCGCCACACGTAGCATCGAGTCCCTCCAAAACGGCAGTAAAGAATACGTGGCGAAGATAGCGTTGGGTGCCACCACCCCGAGCTATGATCTCGAAACCGAAGTCAACGCCACTTATCCCACCGACCATATCACCGAGGCGATGGTGCGCGACGTGCTTCCGAAGTTCACCGGAAGAATCATGCAGGTCCC
>CAYQMV010000021.1:19862-31331 GCA_964418705.1 uncultured Sangeribacter sp. | reverse complement strand
GTGGGGAACCATGACCTCACACGCACACACACCCTCGAGGAGGCCCTCCACCGCATCAACACCGAGGAAATAACCTTCCCCGAGGATTTTCAACTTAAAGAGAGTATTAAAGATTTATCCAAAGTTAATTAACCGATGAAACTATCACAATTTAAATTTAAATTGCCTGAAGACCGGATCGCTCAGTATCCGGCGCCCGTGCGCGACGAGAGCCGACTGATGATAGTTAACGCTCGCACCGGCACAATCGAACATCGTGTTTTTAAAGACCTTATAAACTATTTCGACGAAGGGGACGTGTTCATCTTCAACAACACCAAGGTTTTCCCGGCGCACCTCTACGGGCGCAAGGAGAAGACCGGGGCGGTGATTGAGGTGTTCCTGCTCCGCGAACTTAATGAGAATAATAAATTTTGGGATGTGCTGGTGGAGCCCGCCCGAAAGATACGTATCGGCAACAAGCTCTATTTCGGCGACGACGATTCCATGGTCGCCGAAGTGATCGACAACACCACCTCGCGCGGACGCACGCTGCGTTTCCTTTACGATGGTCCGCACGATGAGTTCAAAGCCGCCCTCTACGCCTTGGGCAGCGCACCGCTCCCGGACTATATCACGCGCCGCGCGACTCCGGAGGATGACGAGCGCTACCAATGCATCTTCGCTGAAAAAGAGGGCGCCGTGGTCGCCCCCGCCGCCGGACTCCACTTCAGCCGTGAACTCCTCAAAAGATTGGAAATCAAAGGCGTGGAACAGGCGTTCATCACACTCCACTCCGGTCGCGGAAACTTCCGTGAAATTGATGTCGAGGACCTCACCAAGCACCACATGGACTCCGAGAATATGGAGGTGAACGCCGAGGCTGTGAAAATCGTCAACACCGCCAGCGACAGAGGTTCCAAAATCTGCGCCGTGGGCACCTCCGTGCTCCGCGCCGTAGCCACTTCCGTATGCATGAACGGGCATATCATGGAATATGAGGGTTGGACCAACAAATTCATCTTCCCCCCATACGATTTCACCGTGTGCAGCGCGCTCGTCTCGAACTTCCACCTCCCACTGAGCACCATGCTCATGATGGTCGCGGCGTTCGGCGGTTACGACCTCGTCATGGAGGCGTACAATGTGGCTGTCAAAGAGGGCTACCGCTTCGGCGCTTACGGCGACGCGATGCTCGTACTCCGATAATACTTTTTCTAAATCACTCTAATAAAAAGACTTAAAGATTATGGCAACATATCTGACCCAAGAGGGTTACAATAAAAAAATGGAGGAGCTTGCGGCCCTCGAGGCCCAACGCCCCGCAATCAAACAAGCTATCGCCGAGGCTCGCGACAAAGGCGACCTCTCTGAAAACGCCGAATACGACGCAGCCAAAGAGGCGCAGGGTATGCTCGAAATGAAAATATCCAAGCTTAAAGAGGTGATCGCCACCGCGCGCATCATCGACGACAGCCGCCTCAACACCGAGGAGGTGCAAATCCTCAACAAAGTCACCATCCGCAACACCGCCACCGGCGCGTCCATGACTTATTGGATCGTGACTGAGAACGAGGCAAACCTCCGCGAGCATAAAATCGCCTCCAACACACCCATCGCGCAAGCCCTCATCGGACACAAGGTGGGAGAAGTGGTGCAAGTGAAAGTCCCCGCCGGACTCATCAATTTCGAAATCACTAAGATTGAAATTTAAAAAACAATGACTATCTTTTCTCGCATTATCGCCGGCGAAATCCCCTGCTACAAAATCGCGGAGGATGACCGCTTTTTCGCATTCCTCGACATCAATCCCGTGAACTGGGGTCACACCCTTGTGGTGCCTAAGAAAGAAACGGATTATATCTTCGATATCGACGACGACGACATCGCCGCGATGATGGTATTCGCTAAAAAAGTGGCTGTGGCTATCAAAAAAGCGATGCCCTGCCGCAAAGTTGGGGTCACTGTGCTCGGTCTGGAAGTGCCTCACGCTCACATCCACCTCGTTCCTATGAAATCCGAGGGGGATATGGACTTCCACAATAAAATCGACAATCCCGACCCCGAGAAGATGAAGCAGATAGCGGAAGCTATCCGCGACAACATGGAGAAATAGTTCTCCACCTTGTAAGCATGGAGAAATAGTTCTCCAACGGTGAACATGGAGAGATGTTCATCATGTGGTTATTAACTCAAGTACAAAGAAAACAGCACAATGATAAAACAAAACTTCATCAAGCTCTATGAGGAGAGTTTCCGCAGAAACTGGCGCCGTCCGGCAGTGACCGACTATACCACCGGTAAGATGCAGACGTATGGCGACCTCGCGGAACGTATCGCCCTTACGCATCTCTTTTTCAAAGAGTTGGGGGTGAAGCCCGGATGCAAAATCGCTATTAGCGCCAAGGATAGCGCCGATTGGGTGGTGACGTATATGGCGATCATCACATACGGCGCCGTGGTGGTGCCGATTCTTCCGGATTTCAACCCCGTGGATATCACCCACATTGTGAACCACAGCGAAGCGGAGATTTGGTTCGTGAGCGATCAGATATGGGAACATATCGACCCCGAACACCTCGTGGGTGTGAAAGTGGTCATGTCGTTGTGCCGTCAGTCGGAATCCCTCTTCGAACGCAAGAATTACAATGTGGCGAAGATTATCCAACGCCTGCACGAGGATTTCCATAAGAAGTACCGCAACGGCTACTCTCCGGAGGATGTGACGTATATCGACCGCGACAATTCGGAGTTGATGGAAATCAACTATACCTCCGGGACCACCGGATTCTCAAAGGGCGTGATGCTCACCGCCAACAATCTCGCCGGAAACGTGATGTTCGGCATCCATGAGAAGATCTACACCCCCACATCGTGCGTGCTTAGTTTCTTGCCGTTGGCGCACGCCTACGGATGCGCGTTTGATATGCTGACTCCGTTGGCGGAGGGCGCGCACGTGGTGATTCTCGGGAAAACACCCTCCCCGCGCGTGCTGCTGAAGGCGTTCGCCGAAATCAAGCCCCACTTGATTCTGTGCGTGCCGCTGGTGCTTGAGAAGATTTATAAGAACAATCTGCGTCCGATCCTCGAACAGGGACGCGTGCGCCGCGCGTTGGCGATTCCTTTGGTGCGCAATCTCATCTACCGCAAGATACGCAACCGCATGGTGGAGCTCTTCGGCGGCAGATTCCTGCAGATAATCGTAGGCGGCGCGCCCCTCAACCACGAGGTCGAAGAGTTCCTATACCGTATCAAGTTCCCATTCACCGTCGGCTACGGCATGACGGAGTGCGGTCCCCTTATCAGCTACTCCCGTTGGGATAAGTTCGTGCCGGGGTCCTCGGGACGCACCCTCGCGACTATGGAGAGCAAAATCATGAGCGCCGACCCGGAGAACGTGCCGGGAGAGGTATGCGTCAGAGGCGAGAACGTCATGTCGGGCTACTACAAGAACCCGGAAGCCACCTCTCAGGTGCTCGACGCCGACGGTTGGCTATGGACCGGCGACATGGGCACACGCTCCGCCGACGGCACTATCTTCCTCCGCGGACGTTCCAAGACGATGATTCTCACAGCCTCCGGGCAGAATATTTATCCCGAGGAGATTGAGACGAAGCTCAACAGCATGAACTACGTGGCGGAGAGCCTTGTGGTGGAGCGCAAGGGTAAACTTGTGGGACTCGTCTACCCCGACTACGCCGCCCTCGACGCCGACGGGATAAAAATGCAGGATATGGACGAGGCGATGAAAGGGGTCTGCGCCGAGTTGAACAAACTTGTAGCCCCTTACGAGCGCATATCTTATATCCAGTTGATACCCAACGAGTTTGAAAAAACTCCCAAGAAGAGTATCAAGCGTTTCCTCTACACTCAATAGTATTTCCTTAACCGACTAACCGAAGACCAACGATGCGAGCTTCTTATTTCACATTAGGATGTAAGCTTAATTTCGCGGAGACCTCCGCCATAGGGACACTCCTGGCGGAACGCGGCATTGAGCGTGCCAAGGAGGGGGAGACCCCCGATATATGCGTGGTGAACACATGCAGCGTCACCGAGACCGCCGACAAGAAGTGCCGGCAGCTGCTGCATCGTTTGGCGAAGCAATACCCCGACGCGACAATCATAGCCACGGGTTGCTATGCGCAGCTCAAACCTGAGGAGGTGGCATCCCTCGACGGCGTGGATATCGTCTTGGGGTCCAACGACAAGCTCAAAATCACTCAGTATATCGACCAATGGCTACGCAGCCATGAGAAGCAGATCGAGGTCACGCCGATGAAGGAGATGAGGGAGTTCGTGCCCTCGTGTGAACGCGGCGACCGCACCCGCTATTTTCTTAAAGTGCAGGACGGATGCGACTATTTCTGTTCCTACTGCACCATCCCTTACGCCCGCGGACGCAGCCGCAGCGGTAGCATCGATTCCCTCGTGGAGCAGGTGCGCCACGCCGCGCTACAGGGGGGTAAGGAGATTATACTCACCGGCGTGAACATCGGCGACTTCGGTAAGCATACGGAGAATAATTTCTACGACCTTATCCGCCGTCTGGATGAGGTGAAAGGGATAGAGCGTTTCCGCATATCCTCCATAGAACCGGACCTGCTCTCCCACGAAATAATTGAATGGGTGGCTAAACACAGCCGCGCGTTCATGCCCCACTTCCATATACCTTTGCAGAGCGGCAGCGACAGTGTGCTTAGGCTTATGGGGCGCCACTACGATACCTCCCTCTTCGCCGACCGCATCACCATGATTAAGGAGTATATCCCCGACGCGTTCATAGGGGTGGATGTAATCGCCGGACCCCGTGGGGAATCCGACAGCGAGTGGGAACGGAGCTATAAGTTCATTGAGAGTCTCCCCATCACCCGTCTGCATGTGTTCCCATACAGCGAACGCCCCGGCACACGCGCGCTGAACCTCGACGGCGTGGTGCCCCGGGAGGAGAAACACCGCCGCGTGAAGGAACTGACCGCTCTCAGCGACAGAAAACTCCATGAGTTCATGCGCTCCCAGCTGGGACTTGTGCGCAAAGTATTGTGGGAGCAGTCGCGAAAGGGGCTTGTGCGCGGTCTAACCGACAATTATTTGCGTGTGGAGGCCCTCGGCGAGAATAAACTGCCTAACACTATGGACTATGTGCGCCTCGACAGATTCGAGGATGAACTTGTCACCGGTTCCATAATCTAAACCCCGGGAGAATAATGGAGAATCCCTTATTTCCGGCACCCACACCCTCGCTGACACAACGAATACTATACGCTCCGTTGGGGGCTGTGCTATGGCTTGTGGCGCACCTTCCGGAGCGCGTGAGCCATATCTTCGCCGATGTGCTCGCATGGCTCGCCGGGTCGGTGATCCACTACCGCCGACGGATCGTGCGCCGGAATATCGCCGCCTCTTTCCCGGAGAAAAGCGTGGTGCGACACCGCGAAATAGAACGTGGTTTCTACCGCAATTTAGCTGATTATTTCTTTCAGACGATACGTTTCTCCGTGATGGGGGAGCGGCAGGTGATGAAGCACATAGAGTTCCGCGACACCGCCGTGATCGAGCGGTTTCTCGACGAGGGTAAGAACGTGGTGCTCTACACCTCCCACTTCGGAAATTGGGAATATGTCACCTCCATGGGACTATGGATGCCTGATTACCGCCACGTGGTTTACGCGCACGTGAACCGTCCGCTGAAGAATCTTTGGTTCAACAGATTGTTTTGGCGTATGCGCTCGCGCTTCAATGTGTCGGTGCCCATGAAAAAAGTGATGCGCACGATGCTTCAGTGGCGCGTGGATAAGCAACCCTTTGTGATGGGGTTCCTCTCCGACCAGAAGCCGGGGGTACACACTTCCAAGGTGGAGACGCTCTTTCTGGGGCGTCCGACGCCATTCATCGCCGGCACCGAGGAGCTGGCGCATAAGTTTAAAATGCCGGTGGTCTATTGCGACATGGACGCGCCGCGCCGCGACAGATATGTGGCTACAATAAAGCTGATGACGGAGGATGCCTCAACGCTCCCCGAGGGTGAGCTGACACGCCGATACGCCGCTATGCTCACAGACACTATCCGCCGTAACCCCGCGCTATATCTCTGGAGCCACAACAGATGGAGAATTTAGTGAAGACTTCTGTGGTTTAACCGTGAAGACTTCTGTGGTCTTAGCAATGAAGATTTCTGTGGTTTAACCGTTTATACTCTTTGATCCCTTGTTGCAGACGGGGGAGTTCCTCCTCCGGCACGTATGTCGCGATGAATTTCTCCATGATATAATCAGCGGCGAACTCGGTGGGGTGCAGTAAATCATCAGCGTAGAAACGATAGTCGCGCAAATCATCGGTGAGAATCTCGTATGCCGGGAAGTAATCGCACCCGGGGAGCCGCGACAGCTCCTCGCAAGCCAATATCAGCCGCGCCTTCGACCTTAAATTCCCGGCGAAACCATCGGCGAGATGCCGCACCGGACTCACCGTGAATATAATCTTTATTCCGGGATTCAACGATTTCAACCGCTCTATCAGAGGGCACCACAGCCCCGTGATCTCATCCACCCCCATCAGTCGGCGGCGGAACATTTTCGCCGGGCGTTTGTGGCAGTTGGCGACCACCGTGCCATCCTCCAACTCGTAGATCCATGCGGTGCCGAAAGTGACAAGCAGGGCTCCGCTGTCGGCGACGCGCTCTTTCAACGCCACCATACCCTCCGCCGTGCGCCGCTCCGCCTCCTCACGCCGTGGCGAGGAGAAGAGGGTGGAGAAATCCCAACTGAACCATAATCCGGCGCTCTCGTTATACTCCATGCGAGGTGTCTCAGCGTCTATCGCTTTGGTGATGCTCATGGCTATAGACGCGGGATTGTAAAGCACTCCGCAGGGGTTGACTACGGTGCGCCACATCATCCGCTCCAGACGTGTCCCTATGTTAACGCTGAAGCAGGAGCCTATGAAGAGTAGCGGCATCGAGGGCGTGAGACGTATCCCGGGGGTTGCCGCGGGGGTGTATTCAGTGCGGAATTTCATTAGAACAGATCGTAGTCGAGCGCGGTGACTTTAAACTCCGTGCGTCGGTTTATTTGGTCGGCGGCATCCTGGTCCTCCTCGGAGAGGGTGAGGATGAATTCTTCGGTAAGCACCGTCCCCTCCTCGAATTGCGGATACTCGCGGTTGATGCGTTTTGTGACCTCCTTGGGCGCGCTCTTGCCGTAGCCGTGGGGGTTGAGCCTGTCGGCGGGGATTCCCGCGGCGACAAGATAGTTCACCACACTCGCCGCACGGCGGTTGCTGAGGTTGATATTGTATTCCTCCGCCCCCCATCTGTCGGTGTGCGACGACATCTCTATCACTACGTTGGGGTTGTCGCGCAGGAGCTGCGCCAACTCGTCAAGGGCGGCTTTAGACTCGTCGCGGAGGGTGGCTTTGTCGAAGTCGTAGAAGATGTTCTCCACCACTTGCGGTTTGTCGATGGAGGTGAGCATGAAGTCAATGCCGTATTCGGCATCCTCCTCCGCCATGTCGGTCTCAAACTCCTGCTTCTGATTGAGATACCCCTTCGCTCCAGCCTTCATTACGTATTTCACGCCCCGTTGCAGGTTGAAACGGAATGAGCCGTCGTCGCGCGACACCTCCTTTTGGTTGGAGCCGTCGTCGCCGACGATGCGGATTATGGCGTTGGGTACCGGTTCCTCATCTTTGTCGAGCACCCATCCGGAGATGGTGATTTTCAAGTCGGGAAGCTCGAAGGAGTAGATGTGATCGTAGCCTTTGCCGTCGTTGCGGTTACTGCTGAAATAACCCTTCTCTCCGTCGGCGAAGGTGATGCCGAAGTCATCGCCCGAGGAGTTCATGGGAAGTCCCATGTTCTCCACGTTCCATCGTTGACGTGTGGAGTTGAGGTATGCTTTGAAGAGGTCGAGTCCTCCGAAGCCGGGGTGTCCGTCGGAGGCGAAATATATCACTGAGTCGTTTCTCACGTATGGGAACATCTCATCCCCGGCGGTGTTTATTTCCGCGCCGAGGTTCTCCAGCGACCCTTTGCGTTCATTGAGGTTGATGCGCCAAATATCCTTGCCTCCATACCCTCCCGGCATATCGGAAGCGAAATAGAGGTACTTCCCGTCGGGGGAGACGGCGGGGTGTCCCACCGCGGAGATGGTGTCGGAGATGACCTCGAACTTCTGCGGTGCGCTCCATGTGGCGTCGCTGCGACGTGAGGTATAGATCTCTACGGTGGTGTTGGAGGTCTCGGAGCGGTTGGCGCGCGTGAGATACATCGTCTGCCCGTCGGGGGAGAAGCTGATGATTCCCTCGTCGAACTCTGTGTTCAGCTCACCCTCCGCTGGCTCCGGGCGTTCCCACGCCCCGTTCTCGTTCTTCTTTGCCACGTAGATATCACTCTTCTTCATTCCGGTGATTTCCGATCTGTTGGTGCCGGTGGATTTCTCGTTGGTGGAGGTGAAATATAGTTGGTCGTAGTTCTTGTCGAGGAACATGGGGGAGAAGTCGGAGCGGCGAGAGTTGAAGAGCTTGGCGCTTTTCACCACATAGCGCGTGTGGGGACGCTCCTTGGCGGCGATAGCCATATTGCATCCGTCGATGCCCTCCTGTGCCAGTCGGTCGTCGGGACGGAACCCAAGGAAGGTGGTGTAGGACGCGATGGCTTGGGTGTACTTGCCGGAGGCCTGTTGCTCCCTGCCGAGATAGAAGTACACCATGGAGTCCGGATATTCGTATCTTACCGCGTTCTGGTAGGCGGAGGCGGCGTTTGCCGACATATTGAGCTTCCGATAGCAGGTGGCGAGTTTATACGCCACTTCGCCGCGAAGCGACCGGTCCTCGCGGTTGGTGAGTTTGTTGTATATCTTCTTATATGTCTTCGACGCGTCGTAGTATTCGCCGCGTTCCAGCTGTTCGTTGGCGACGGAGAGTTTTGTCCCTTTGCATCCGATGAGCAGTGACAGCACCACCATCGCCAAGAGTGTTAATGTCAGTTTATTGCGCATATATTTTTAACGTCGTCAATCACGTGGATATTATAAATCGTGATGTAAATTGATTTGCTCTGACGCATTCCGCCATTCGGCTGATGCTTGATTTTGAATAACGCAAATAAAAAACGCCGCGCAATCACTGCGCGGCGGAAAATTTGCTAAAATAACTAACCCTCTATGAATTGAGGGATCCGTATTACATGAAAAATATTCAATTAAAGCATTTAGTTTAAAAGCATAAGCTCACCAAGACGTATAGCCAGTGGGCGATGATTGCAGCCACGAGACCGCCGAAAGTATGCGCTATGATCGCTTTCGGAGTCAGTTCGCGGTAGCCCATGGAGTCGAGCATCGCCGTGTGTGTGCTGAGGTAACCGCTCCAGCACATACCTATTGCGGTGAACACCGCGATGGCGTTGCCGTCAGCCCAGCCCATGGCAACGTATTCTTTCACCAAACTCAACGACGCGCCCACGGCCCCAAGGGCGGTGATGGGCACTGCCACAAGGTGGGGGTCATTGAATCCGAAGAGCCACTTGAAGATGAAATCAACCTTCTCGGCAAGCCACGGCAGCAATCCCACGCCCTGGTACGCCGCTCCCGTGTATAGTCCGGTTTCCGGATCGGCTCCGTTGGTGAGCAGTACCACCAGAGTGGTGATGATAAGCACTCCGGGGATAATCGCCAAACCTACGTCCACTCCGGTGCGTCCGCCGTCGAGAAGCGAGTTGAGCGTGCGGATGAAGGTGGATTTATGTTCGGTGTTTTCCTCCTCTTCCTCCTCTTTCGCTTCCTCATCGTGCATAGATTTCACTTGTGCTTGTTCATTAGCGTAGTTGGGGAATGCGCGGAGCACGAAGCGTTGCATCAGGCGCGTGGAGACGATACATCCGCAGAAAGCCCCGAATAAGCCGATGAAAGGCTCGTAGGTGAAGCCTTGTCCGAGCATGAACACTATCACGATCAGTCCCATACCGAACGCGGTGCCGAAGTTGGTCAAGGAGATGTATTGGAATTTTTTGAAGTAGGAGCTGAAGCGGCGGTCCTGAGCCAAGGAGATGATGGCGGGGTTGTCGGAGAGGAATGTCATCACCGCGCCCAAGGATGCCACGCCGGGGAGGTTGAACAGCGGCTTCATCAACGGACGAAGGAGTTTCTCAAGGAGTTTCACCACTCCGAACTCCACGAATAAGCGTCCGATTGCTCCCGTCACCACGCAGATGCCCATGAGGTAGAACACCGTGTCGAGAAGGAGCCGATAAGCTGTGTTCATCAGCGTGTTGAGCATATTGGGCACACCCATGTGGTAGCCTATGTACCAAAATATGCCAAGCACAACTACGATACATGGCACTCCCGTGGGGATAAAACGCCATACCGATTTCTTTTTGATGTTGTTTTCCATTATAACTATGTTGTTTTTCAGTATAATATACTATTGGTTATTTAGATTTCAGGATATTCATTGTCCATGTGAGACCCACCTCCACAAAGGAGTTTTTGTTTGCCAACGCTCCGTCGGGATTCCCGTTTTTACCCCAGGAGTAGAAGTAGTAGGCGTGTAGGCGCACATCTTGGTTCTTGATTTTGAAGGGGTGGTACTCCACTCCGGCTCCCGCCATCTTTATTTCCGTGCCGGGGAGGACGGTGAAATCGGAGTAGCTGTCGGTGTGGTTCACATCGTAGGTGCCTTTGGCGTAGATTGTCACCGGCTCAGCCACTTTCACACCGAGGTTCGCCATAACAGACGCGTCGCGGAAGAGGAATGTCTGATGCGAGGAGGCGCGGTTCATGAGGTCAAGCTCCAGGGTGACGCGCTTGAAGTCGAACAGGTGTCCCAAGGCGATGTAGTTGATGTAGTGCCCGGGGGTATATTCGAGGAGGTTCACGGAGTATAGGGTGTTGAACACGCCGTGGTTGCCCATCCACATAAGGTTGTAGGCGTAGGTGTTGCTGTTGTCTATCACTTTGTGGAAAGGGTTGGTGCATATCTGCGCCATAATCTTGTCTTTGCCTCCGGTGATCGCATATGTGGAGCTTACGCCGAATTGATAGCAGGGGATATTGTTCCAGAACTCGGAGCCGCGGAACACATTGATGGGCGCTCGGTCGTATTCGTAGCCGCCTATCGCAACAACCTCTTTTCCGCCGCTGAAGCTCCATGTCTCGTTGGGGGAATAGGTGAGGTTCACCCAATCGGTGGCATCGAAAAACGAGCCGTCGTATGCCGACTTGTTTAGACGCTGTCTCCATGAATAGGTGAGGTATTTGTTCAGGTGTCCGCTCAGCTGGAGGTTCAGGTATTTCCCTTTGAAGCCGGAGTTCTCGTCGATGGCGTTGCCGTCGATGTTATCATACTGATAGTCGAAGCGTGCCTCAACATTTAGGTTTACCGTGGGGTCGACGAGTTGTTGTGCCGACGCGGTGCCGGATGCTATCAGCATCGCAACGCCAATCTGCTTTAGTCTCATATTATTGGTCTTTCGTGTTATTGACTGTAGGTGGT
>CAYQMV010000021.1:6536-19762 GCA_964418705.1 uncultured Sangeribacter sp. | reverse complement strand
GTGGTCAGCGGAATCTTCTTACCTAAACGTTCGGCTCCGGTTTCGGTGATGAGGTAGTTCTCCTCGTTGCGCACGCCGCCGAAGTCTTTGTAGGTCTCCAGGAGGTCGTAGTTGATGAAGTCGGCGAATCTACGTTCGGCTCCCCAATAGTCTATGAGTTCGGGGATGAAGTAGACTCCCGGTTCGATGGTGAGTACGAATCCCGGTTCCAAGGGGCGTGCCAGACGGAGGGATTTGCGTCCGAATTGGGTGCTTTTGGGTTTTCCGTCGTATCCCACCCATACTTCGCCGAGGCTCTCCATGTCGTGTACGTCGAGACCCATCATGTGGCCTAATCCTGTGGGGAAGAACATGGCGTGCGCTCCGGCAGCCACGGCATCTTCGGGATTACCTTTCATCAATCCGAGGTTTTTCAACCCTTCGCAGATTACGCGTGCGGAGAGTTCGTAGACATCCACAAAGGGAACTCCGGGTTTCAAGGCAGCCACCGCCGCCTGGTGCGCCGCCACTTGGATATCGTAGACATCCTTCTGTCGGCGTGTGTATTTTTTATCCACGCATATCGTGCTCGACATATCGCCGCAGTATCCGGAGGGTAACTCGCATCCGGCGTCCACCAGCAGCATATCCCCCGGTTTGATGAGGTTGCCGTGGTAGTGGTTGTGGAGTGTCTCTCCGTGGACGGTGCAGATGGTGGGGAACGCCAAGGGGCATCCGTGGGCTTGTGCCACCGCCTCAAGACGTGCAGCCACTTCATACTCATACATCCCCGCTCTCACGCACTTCGTGGCTTCGATGTGCATATCGGCGGTGGCGTCGGCGGCGCGGCGTATCTCCGCCACCTCCTCCGCGGTTTTGTTCTTACGCATATTCACCACGGCGCGGATGAAATCCACCGATGGTGTCTCCATGCCGGGCTTCACGCCCAAGAGGTTGAATAGCTTTATGCGGTTGCCGTCGCGGTATTGGGGCAGATAATGCACTGTGCGTCCCTTTTTCACCGCGTCGGCGAGATAGTCGGCGAGTTGGCGTGCCGGAAGGGTCTCTTTGATGCCTACTCCCTGAGCTTTCTCGGCAAGGGTGGGCTGGTTGCCCATCCATACTATATAGTCGATGGTGAGTTCGTCGCCGAAGATTATCTCACGGTCGTTGTCGATATCGATCACGGCGTTGAGCCCCGCGTAAGCGAGTCCGAAGTAGTATAGGAATGAGGAGTCTTGACGGAAAGAGAATGCGTTGTCTTCGTAGTTGTAGCCCTGCTCGTCGTTGCCGAGGAACAGCAGCACTCCCGACCCCACGCTTTTTTTCAGCGCGGCGCGGCGGTTGATGTATGTTTCTGAACTAAACATGATTATAGATTTAAGACTTTATATTTTAGTTACTGAATGCAAAAGTAATACATTTTTCGTAATTTCCACGCAAAATGGCACAGATAATTCTTATTCCTCTTTCGGGAGGCGGTGCAGCATCTCCTCGGCGGAGAGGTGCGTCACGGGGTGCCTCCATGCCGGGGCTATCTCGGCGAGGGGCTCGAGGAAGAAGCGGCGTTGCGCCAGACGGGGGTGGGGGAGCTGTAGCTCGGGGGTGTCGAGCACGAGGCCGTCGATGGCGATTATGTCTATGTCGATGATTCTGTCGGCGTAGCTACCGTCGGCGACGCGGTGCGGGTCGGGAGAGATGCGGTGCTCCACTTCGCGCAGGGCGCGGAGTGTCTCTTGAGGGGTTAGCTCCGAACGAAACATCATGCATACATTCAGATATGGGTTGGCGGATTCATAGCCCCAGGGTTTCGACTCCACGACATGGGAGAGCTCAAAATCGCCAAAAACCTGAGCCACGCCACTCATGGCGCGACTCAGGTTTAAGCGTCTGTTCCCGAGGTTAGAACCCATGTTTATTATCACATAGGACATCCTTGGTTGCTATTATAATGTTTTCTTTACTTCTATTTCTTCAAATCCTTCGATCATATCGCCCTCGCGGATATCGTTGTATCCCGCCACGGAGAGACCGCATTCATATCCGGCGACAACATCCTTCACGTCGTCTTTGAAACGTTTCAGTGATCCGAGTTCTCCGGTGTAGATTACGATGCCGTCGCGGATCACGCGTACTTTACAGCCGCGCTTGATACGTCCGTCGCGTACCATACCTCCGGCGATGGTGCCCACCTTGGAGATGTGGTAGGTCTGAAGCACTTCGGCGGTACCGGTGATTTCCTCCTTGATTTCGGGGGAGAGCATACCCTCCATGGCATCCTTCACCTCCTCTATGGCTTTGTAAATCACGGAGTAGAGACGTATCTCCACACCATCCTTCTCCGCCTCGCGGCGTGCCGCTCCGGAGGGGCGCACGTTGAAGCCTATGATGATGGCGTCGGACGCCGCGGCGAGGGTCACATCGCTTTCGGAGATGGCTCCCACACCTTTGTGGAGCACATTCACCTGAACCTCCTCGGTGGATAGCTTGATGAGTGAGTCGGATAGGGCCTCCACGGAACCATCCACGTCACCTTTGACCACAAGGTTAAGCTCGTGGAAGTCGCCGCGGGCGCGCAAACGTCCGAGATCGTCGAGTCCGGGGAGCTTCTTGGTGCGCTGTTTCTGTTCACGCTGCAATTGTTCGCGTTTGCCGGCGATCTCGCGCGCCTCCTGCTCGGTGTTCATCACGTTGAATGTGTCGCCGGCGGTGGGGGCTCCGTTCATTCCAAGCACAAGCACCGGTGTGGCGGGACCCGCCTCGGTGACGCGTTGGTTACGCTCGTTGAACATAGCGCGTATCTTGCCGTAGTGGGTGCCGGCGAGCACCACATCTCCCACGTGGAGTGTGCCGTTCTGCACAAGCACGGTGGCTACATAGCCGCGCCCTTTGTCGAGCGAGGACTCTATCACTGAGCCTATGGCGTTGCGGTTCGGGTTCGCTTTCAAATCAAGCATCTCCGCCTCAAGCAGTACTTTGTCCATAAGTTCGGCAACTCCGATACCCTTCTTCGCGGAGATATCCTGCGATTGGTATTTTCCGCCCCAATCCTCCACGAGATAGTTGAGCGCTGAGAGTTGCTCCTTAATCTTGTCGGGGTTGGCGGTGGGTTTGTCTATCTTGTTGATGGCAAACACGATAGGTACTCCGGCGGCGGAAGCGTGGTTGATAGCCTCTTTGGTCTGGGGCATCACCTCGTCGTCGGCTGCCACGATGATAATCGCCAAGTCGGTGACTTTGGCTCCGCGGGCACGCATGGCGGTGAACGCTTCGTGACCCGGGGTGTCGAGGAACGTGATATGGCGACCATCTTCAAGCTCCACGTTGTAGGCTCCGATGTGCTGGGTGATGCCGCCAGCCTCTCCGGCGATGACGTTGGCGTTGCGGATATAGTCAAGAAGCGAGGTCTTACCATGGTCCACGTGGCCCATCACTGTCACAATCGGCGGACGCGGTACCAAATCCTCCTCCTTGTCCTCTTCGGTGGCGATGGCTTCCGACACGTCGGCGCTGACATACTCGGTGGTGAATCCGAACTCCTCAGCCACGATGTTGATGGTCTCTGCGTCGAGGCGTTGGTTGATGGATACCATCACGCCGAGGTTCATACAGGTGGCGATGACGTTGTTGACAGGCACGTCCATCATGTTGGCAAGGTCGTTGGCAGTCACGAACTCAGTGAGTTTGAGCACTTTGCTCTCCGCTTCCTCGCGACGGCGGTTCTCCATCTCGCGGTTGTGCATCTCCTCGCGTTTCTCCTTACGGAATTTCACGCTCTTCTTCTGAGTCTTGTTGGTGAGGCGTGCGAGGGTCTCTTTCACCTGCTTCTGCACGTCTTCGCTGCTCACTTCCTGTTTTACAGGACGTTTGTGCTTGTTGCGGTCTTTGTTTTTACCGTTGTTGCCGTTGTTGTTATTGTTATTATTGTTGCGGTTGCCGCCGCCGTTGTTGTTGCCGTTGGCATTGGCTCCGCCATCTTTCCCTTTGTTTTTTCTGCCGTTGTTGTCGGAGGTCTGTTTTGCCGCCTGCTCGATATCTACTTTCTGACCGATGCGTTTGCGGCGTTTGCGTTCACCGGCTCCCGCTCCGGCGGTCTCTCCGGCGCGGCGGCGCTCCTCCTTGGTCTTCTTTTTCGGACGGGTGGAGTCCTTGATCGCCGAGAGGTCGATGGTGCCTACGACTTTCACTTGAGGTCCGGGGGCGATGGATTTCGGACGGAAGAGGGTGCTTGTCTCGCCACCTTCGGTTTTCTCCGTTTTGGCGTCCGCCTTGGTGTCCGCTTTCTTCTCCTCTTTCACTTCCTTCACTTCCGCTTTCGCTTTCGGCTCACTCTTCGGTTTTTCCTCATTGTGATTATTGACGTGCTCCGGTTTAGCCTTGGCTTCCGTTTTTTGTTCCGGTTTGGCTTCCGGCTTATGTTTCGCCTCTGTTTTGGTGGCGTGCTTGGCGGCGGACTCAACAGTGTCTGCCACTTTATCACGTTTTTTATCGGGATTATTCTTCACCACGTTGCCGTGTTTGTCCACGTCTACCTTACCCACCACTTTGAACCCCACGGATTCGGAGGCGCGGGTGGCGGTCTTGACGGTGATGTGGCGTGACGCGTCGTCGTCGGAGGCGCGGCCCACAAGCTTCTCCAGCTGGTCGCGTTTGTTCTTGTCGCGTATCTGCGACAAGAGCACATCTACTCCTTGTTCGTCGATGCGTGTGTTGGGGTTGTTCTCCACCACAATGCCCTGTTTCGCCAAGATATCCACCAAGGTAGATAATCCCATATTGGTTGTTTTTGCTATTTTGCTTAATTTCGGCATATATACTGTTGAGTGTGTAATTTCTTTATTTTATTGTTAATGAAAATCGAATCTGTCGCTGGAGGGTGGGGCGTGGCGCTGTTAATCCTCGAACTCGGCTAGCAATATATCTTTCACGCGGTTCACGGTGTCCTCCTCGAGGTCCGCTTGGGCTATCATCTCCTCGGACGCGTTGAGCACGGACTTCGCGGTGCCAAGACCTACGTTCTTGAGGGCTTCGATCACCCAGGGTTCGATTTCATCCACAAATTCATCGAGATAGATATCCTCTTCGCCCTCGATGTCGCGGTAAACGTCGATGGTGTAGCCGGTGAGCATTGATGCCAGGCGGATGTTCATACCACCTTTACCGATGGCGAGGGAGACCTCGTCGGGGTGCAGGAACACTTCCGCTTTCATCTCCTCCTCGTTGAGGCGGATGGAGGTCACTTTCGCGGGGCTGAGCGCGCGCTGGATAAATAGTTGGGTGTTGGCGGTGTAGTTGATCACGTCGATATTCTCGTTGCGAAGCTCGCGGACGATGCCGTGGATGCGGCTGCCGCGCACACCTACGCACGCTCCTACGGGGTCGATACGGTCGTCGTACGACTCAACGGCGATTTTCGCACGCTCTCCGGGGATACGTGCCACTCTCTTGATGGTGATGAGTCCGTCGTGTACCTCCGGAACTTCATGCTCGAAAAGACGGCGCAGGAATCTTTCATCGGTGCGCGACACTATCACTTTCGGATTGTTGTTGGGGTTGTCCACTCTCTTGACGATGGCGCGTACCATGTCACCCTTGTGGAAGAAATCCCCGGGGATTTGCTCCTCTTTGGGCATCATCAACTCGTTCTGGTCGTCGTCGAGAAGCAGAATCTCACGTTTCCATATCTGGCGCACTTCGCCGAGGATGATCTCTCCCTCTTGCTCCTTGAATTTCGAGTACACAGCCTCGTTTTGCAAATCAAGGATTTTGGATTGGAGGGTCTGGCGAAGGTTGAGGATCGCGCGGCGTCCGAAGTCGGCAAACACTATCTTCTTTGTCACTTCCTCGCCTAGCTCACACTCGGGGTCTATCTCTTTGGCCTCTGAGAATCCTATCTGTGTGTATTTGTTATCCACCTCCCCATCAGGCACCACCTGAAGGTTCTGGTAGATCTCGCAGTCACCTCTGTCGGGGTTCATAATCACATCGAAGTTCTCGTCTGTGCCGAACATTTTGGCGAGCACGTTGCGGAACGAGTCCTCCAAAACGTTGATCATTGTGGCCTTGTCTATATTTTTCAGTTCTTTAAATTCAGCGAACCGTCCGGCCATGTCTATAGCCTCATTCTTCTTTGCCATGTGGGTTAGAATTGAAGTAGATATTTTGTGTATTTTACGTTATCGAAATTTATTTCCAAGGGCTTGGTTTCTATCACCGGTTTCTTGGAACCCTCTTTTTTCACCTTTTCCTCGATTTCCAAGGTGAATGAGTCGTCGCCCACGGCGGCGAGGTTCCCTTTGAGTTTCTTGCCGTCGGTGGTGAGCACCTCCACGGGGTTCCCCACGTTCTTCTCATACTGCTTCCTCACTTTGAAGGGCGCGGTGAGTCCGGCGGATCCCACCTCCATGTCGTATTCGTCGAGGGCGTCGCCGAACTCGTTGGAGATGGCGCGCGACAGCGACGCGCAGAAGTCAACGTCCACGGGATCGAAGCTGTCGATCTCTACGTTGATGAAGTTGCGGTTGTCTATCGCCACATCAACCACGAAATAGGGGGTCTCTTCGAGCTTTCGGCTCACAAATTCTTTAAGGTGTTGAATCTCTATCATAACTTGGAATATCGTGTTGCTTCGGTTATAATACAATAAGGAGCCAAGGTTTGCGCCTTGGCTCTCATATTAGTGGGCGAAGATGGATTCGAACCACCGAAGGTGTAAACCAGCAGATTTACAGTCTGCCCCATTTGGCCACTCTGGTATTCGCCCTTGCCACTCACGCCCCGCTTCCGGCGCGTTTGCGAGTGCAAAGTTACGACATTCCCTCCAACTATGCAAGTTTTTTCGCTTTTTTTTATTGTTTCCGCGGAAATTTTTTTGATTTTCCTCTCCGTACTTCCTCCGCGGGGAGCCTGTATCCCTTTGGTGTGAGGGGTGTATGCAAAAAAATCGCATCCCGTTGTGGGATGCGATTCGTATCATAATTTTAGCGTATGCTCAAATTATTTAGCGGGAGTCTCAGCGGGAGCCTCAGCGGGAGTCTCAGCGGGAGTCTCAGCGGGAGCCTCAGTTGCCTCAGCAGCGGGAGCCTCTTCAGCGGGAGCCTCAACTTCGGGTGCTACCTCTTCAGTGTTCTCAACGGGAGCCTCAGCTTCTGCGTTCTCTTCAGTTTTTGCGTTGTTGCAAGATACCATAGCAGCTGCGAAAAGCACTGCAAGTGATAAAACTACTTTTTTCATTTTTCTTTGATTTTTAAATAATAAAACAATGTTGTGCTCAAATGAGCGATGCAAAGTTAATACCTTTTGATGCGTTGTCAAGTAACTTTGCAAATTTTTCTGCGATTTTCTTTGATATTTAACATTTCTGACCATGTTGTGTTAAAATAATATCAGTTTTAACTGTATGCGCCCCCTTTTTATTTTGTGGGATGCCGCATATTTGCTAATTTTGTGGCATTATTAATTCTTTGCAGAGAAGCATCACTGCGACTATGAACGCATCTATATCTTCAATAGCGCGACATATCAATGCCGACTATCACGCGGGTGCCAAAGCATCCGATTCAAATATCACCACTCTTCTCACCGACTCCCGTTCCCTGTTCTCTCCGGCGGAATCCCTTTTTTTCGCTCTCCGCACTCCCACGGGCAACGGGCACTCTTTTGTTGAGCAACTTTACTACCGCGGCGTGCGCAATTTCGTGGTTCAGGAACTCCCCTCCACAATCTATGCCATGCCGGAAGCGAATTTCCTTGTGGTCGACGACACCATCGAGGCGTTGCGCCGCGTCGGGGGGATGGCGCGCTCATGCCGCGAGAAAGTGGTGGCTATCACCGGAAGCCGCGGCAAGACTACTCTTAAGGAGTGGCTTTTCCAGCTCCTTTCCTCACCCTCGCTTAGAGTGGCGCGCTCGCCCCGGAGCTACAACTCCCAAATCGGCGTGCCGCTATCCCTCTGGGAGATTGAACCGGACACCGACATAGCTATTATCGAAGCCGGAATATCGCAGTGCGGCGAAATGTACCGCCTCGCTGAAATCATAAAACCTGATGTGGTCATTTTCACCAATATATATGGCGACCACGATGATGGTTTCTCCTCGCGTGAAGAGAAGATGGGCGAGAAAGCCCGTTTGGCGTCTCTTCCGGTGACTAAGAATGTGATTTACTCCGCCGACCAAAAGGGGTGGAGTGAACTGCTCGACACCCCCTCCGTGTCGTGGTCTTTCTCCGACGGGGATGCCCCTATATATATAATAGGTAGTGAGGAGACCGCGGAGGGTCTGCGTGTGCGCTACCGCTACGGCGGCGTGGAGAATACGCTCTCGGTGCCGGTGAAGGGCGCCGGGGCGTTGGAAAATTCGCTCCATGCGTTGGCGTTGTTGCTGACGCTCGGTTATGCGCATGAGGAGATAAACCGCCGTTTCGCACTGCTGCGCCCCATCGACACACGTTTGAACGTGAGCGAGGGGGTGAATGGTTGCTCCATAATCTACGACGGCTACACCGCCGATATCCCCTCACTCCTTCCGGCATTGGATTTCATGCGCCGCCGCGAAGTGAAGGGGCAGACCCACACTCTTATACTCTCCGATATCGCGGAGGGGGGGATGGATTCCCCTCTCTATGCCAAAATAGCCACCCTCATGCGCAACGCCGGCATCGACAGGTTTATCGGGGTGGGGGAGGCGTTGGCGGCGCATATGCATCTCTTCCGCACCAACTCGCTCTTCTTCCGCACCACCGAGGAGTGCATGGCCACGCTCTCAACCTCCGATTTCTCCAACGAAATAATCCTTATAAAGGGGGCTCCGGAATATGAGTTCTCCCGTATCGCCGAGAATCTGGAGGCGCGTAAGCATGAGACGGTGATGCACGTGAACCTCGACGCGCTTGTGCGCAACTTCAACCATTATAAAGAGCATCTCCCCGCCGGGACGAAAATCACCGCGATGGTGAAGGCCTCCGCTTACGGCTTGGGGAGCTATGAGATTTCAAAGACACTGCAGAGCGCCGGAGCGGCGTATCTCGCCGTGGCGGTGCTTGATGAGGGGGCGCAATTGCGTGAACAGGGCATCACCATGCCTATTATGGTGATGAACCCCAAGGTGGTGAACTATAAATCCCTTTTCGCCAACCGCCTGGAGCCGGAGATATACAGCTTGGAGATGCTGCGCGACGTGGTGCGAGAGGCGGAGAAGAACGGGGTGACGGAATACCCCGTCCACCTCAAGCTTGACACCGGCATGCACCGCACCGGATTCATCGCCTCCGAGTTGGAGGAGGTGGCGGAGATTCTGTGCCGTCAGAATTTCGTGGTGGCGGCGTCGGCGTTCTCCCACCTTGCCACCGCCGATTGCCTCGACATGGATGAGTATACACTCCGCCAGATAGAACGTTTCACCGAGATGACGGAATATCTGCTTCAGCGGTTGCCGTACCGCTTCATTCGCCATATTCTCAACTCCGCCGGAATCATCCGTTTCCCGCAATATGCGTTCGACATGGCGCGGTTGGGCATCGGTCTGTATGGGGTCAACACCCTTGAACCCCCGGTGGTCAACGAACTCAGCGTGGTCGCGTCGCTGCGCACGGTGGTGATCTCCGTCAGGGAGTGGGAAGCCGGTGAGGCGGTGGGCTACAGCCGCAAAGGGGCTTTGACGCACCGTTCGAGAATCGCGACAATCCCCATAGGGTATGCCGACGGCATGAACCGTAAGTTCGGCAATGGCGCCATAAAAGTGCTGGTCAACGGTAAGGAGGCCCCCACGATAGGAAACATTTGTATGGATGCCTGCATGATTGATGTCACCGACGTGGATTGCAAGGTGGGGGATGAGGTGGAAATCTTCGGCGACAATATCCCGTTGCAACGTCTCGCCGACACCCTCGGCACAATCCCCTACGAGGTGCTTACTTCAATCTCGCCGCGCGTGAAGCGTATATATTTCAGAGAATAGTCGCTCGGCACTTCGGAAAATTTTGTAAATTTGCAAGTTGAAATATAAGGAAACTAAGAAGAATAATATGGCTGATAATCACGAAACGACTACTACAGAGAACCAAAATGTGCGTCCCGACGTATTAAATTGTGACGATGTGTGTGAGATGGTTCCCGCCCTCTCCAAACATCGCAAGTTGGTGAAACGGGTGTTGCATTGGCTCGCTGTGGACGAGGTCAATGACGTTCATGGACGCAACTGCCATGCCACGGGAGTGGATTTCAGCCATGCTTTGATTGAGGATGAGTTCAAGATAAATCTGCGCGTGGATAATGAGGAGGTGCTCAGCAGATTCCCCACCGGGGCGTTCATCACTGTGAGCAACCATCCCTTCGGGGCCCTCGACGGAATAATCCTTCTCCATGAGGTGGGAAAGTTCCGCAAGGATTTCAAGGTGATGGTCAACCTTATTTTGAACCGCATCAGCGCCATGCGCCCCAACTTCATCGCCGTGGATGCGTTGGCGTCGGATGATCCGGAGAAGCGCAAGGTGTCGATGCAGGGGCTTCGTGACGCGATGATGCAGGTGAAGGGGGGGCATCCTCTCGGATTCTTCCCCGCCGGAGCGGTGTCGAAATTGAAGAAAGATATGCGTCTTCACGACCGCGAATGGCAATCATCGGTGATCCGGCTCATCCGTCAGTTGAAGGTGCCGGTGGTGCCGGTCTATTTCCACGGCAGAAACTCGCTCACGTTTATCATCTTGGGCATGATAAGCTGGAAGCTGCGCACGCTGCGTCTCCCCAGAGAGGTCTTCCGCAAACGTGGCAAGAGTATGCACTTGAGCGTGGGTGAGCCTATCACCGTGGAGGAGCAGAACGCTTGCGCCGATTTGGACGCGTTGAGGGATTTGCTCAGAAACAGAACGTACGAATTAAGGAAATTGAAATGAACGATATTGAGGAAGTGAAGCGCGTCAAACAACGCTTCGGAATCATCGGCAACACCCCGGCGCTGATCGCCGCGGTGCAGAGGGCTGTGAAAGTGGCGCCCATCGACCTGTCGGTGTTGGTCACCGGAGAGAGCGGCAGCGGCAAGGAGTTTTTCCCTAAGATTATCCATCAGTGGAGCGCGCGCAAACACCGCAAGTATATTGCGGTGAACTGCGGCGCCATACCCGAGGGTACTATCGACAGTGAACTCTTCGGACATGAGAAGGGCTCATTCACCGGGGCTATCTCCGCGCGCAAGGGTTATTTCGAAGAGGCGAACGGAGGCACTATCTTCCTTGATGAGGTGGCGGAACTCCCGCTCACCACTCAGGCGCGCCTGCTGCGTGTGCTCGAGTCGGGTGAATACCTCAAGGTGGGTAGCTCCGACGTGCAAAAAACAGACATACGTATCGTGGCTGCCACAAACGTCGACCTCACGAAAAGCGTGGCGGAGGGCAAATTCCGCGAAGACCTTTACTACCGTCTCTCCACGATTCAGATTCATGTCCCCTCGCTCCACGACCGCGGTGAGGATATTGAACTCCTCGCGCGTAAGTTCGCCTACGATTTCTCAGAAAAATATATGACCAAATCGATCAGCTTCGGCTCCGATGCCGTCAATCTCATGCATGCCTACCGTTGGCCGGGCAATGTGCGCCAGTTGAAAAACGTGGTGGAGCAGCTGGCCCTCTTCCATGCCGGGGATGAGGTGACTTCGCAGGATGTCAGCGAGTGCTTGCCGCGCACCTCCCAACAGGAGACTATGCTCGCAAAGCCGGATCGCGGTGCCGCCTACGATGGCGAACGTGAACTGCTATGGCAGATGGTTCTTTCGATGAAGGCGGAGCTGAACGCCCTCAAAGAACAGTTGGGCGGGAACACCGTCAACGAGGATTCCGACATAAGGAGCGTGAAGAATTACCGAAGTTCGCGTATGCCGGCGATTCCTCTGTTCAAAGATGGCGGCATCTTCTCTAATGCCGACGACTCCGTACTGCAGGAAAGCCACCCCTACACCCTGGAGGACTCCGAACGCGACGCGATACTGAAAGCCCTGGAACGCAACGCCGGATCCCGCAAAAAAGCGGCGGCGGAACTGCGGATCTCCGAGCGGACTCTCTATCGCAAACTTAAAGAATATCATATCATTTAAAATATTAATCTCTCCGACCATGTTCAGGATAATGAAAAGGAAACTTTCGAGATCAGTAATAGCTTATGGCATGATTATCGTCGCCGCCCTCGCTTTCTGTGGGTGTACGATAAGCTATAAGTTCAACGGTTCCGCCCTCAATTATGATGTCTACCGCACCATCAGGGTCAGCGAGTTCCCCATCCGAGCCGCGTTGGTTTATCCTCCGTTGCAGCAGACCTTTGAGAACCAGCTCCTCGACGTTATCCAGAGCCAGACACGGCTGCAAGTGGTCTCCTCCAACACTTCCGATTTGGAAATGTCGGGCGAAATCACCGGCTACTCCCTCTCCCCGCAAGCCGTAGGTGAGGACGCGTATGCCACGCAGACGCGACTAACTATCACCGTGAAGGTCAAATACACCGACCATAAGAATGATGCCAACGATGTGGAGCAGTCTTTCTCCGCATATCGCGATTTCTCCGCCGACCTCATGCTCACCGATGTGCAGGACCAACTCTGCCAGGAGATTTCCGAAGAACTCGTGGATCTTATCTTCAACGCCACTCTCGGCAACTGGTAGGGGCGGAGGATGAATCAAGAATTAAGAATTATGAATGAGAAGTATCCCTATTTCGTGGTTCCCGATATCGAAGCCCTCGCCTCCGGGGATGTCGGCGATGAGAAGGAGCAACGCCGTATGCGGCAGCGCGTGGCGTTGGCGATAGGCACGCGCCATGCCTTGGAGCGTGTCTTGGGTGATGTGGGCGATGAATTCGATAATTTTTATCCCGACATGGAGACTCCGCAACTCTCCACCAACGACACCATCGACAGTTTCCTCGATAAGTTCGGAAACACCTCCGACAAGGAGACCGACCTACTCACACGCATGATTTTCACTCCAACCGCCCAGAGCGACAATTGGTTTCATGACGAGCCGGGACTTTATGAGGATGTCGAGGAGGAGGATGCCACCGCGTCACGTATCGACGCATATCTCACCGCCGTGGATGCTGGGGAAACAATCGCTTACCATGCTTCCGACAATACCGGCGGCGACAATACTTCCGACGGCAACGCTGACAACAACGTTGAAAAGCCTGTTGAAAAACCCGTTGACTCCGCTGCGGACAATGTGGTGAACAACGCATCAGACAACGCATCAGACAACGCATCAGACAA
>CAYQMV010000021.1:0-6436 GCA_964418705.1 uncultured Sangeribacter sp. | reverse complement strand
ACAACGCATCAGACAACGCATCAGACAACGCATCAGACAATGTGGCGGATAAAGCGGTGGATAAAGCGGTGGAAAAGCCTGTAGGAAGCACTTCTTTGCGTGAATCTTTGGCGCGTGTGATGATTAAAAACGGCAACTATACCAAAGCCCTTGAAATTATTACAGAGTTAAATTTGGCAAATCCGAAAAAAAGCGTTTACTTTGCAGACCAAATTCGGTTCCTCAAAAAACTGATAATAAATCAACAAAAATTAAAACAATAAATAAAGATGTATTTATTCTTTTCTATTCTCATCGTATTGGCATGCGTCCTTTTGATTGGCGCGGTGCTCATCCAAAAATCCAAAGGCGCCGGCTTGGCATCAAACTATGCCGAGGGCAACCAATTCATGGGATATCGTAAAACTACCGACTTCATCGAGAAAGCTACTTGGGGGCTCGCCATCTTCATCTGCGTGCTCAGCATCTTGTCCACTTTCGTGATCAAGACTCCTATTGCTGTGAGCAGCATCAAAGAGGCTCCCGCCGCTACCAGCGCTCCCGCTCCCGCGGCGCAACCCGCTCCCGCAAACCAACTCCCCGCAGGGAAATAAGAGCTACGCAGACTTTTCGCGCGTCGCTTTCTCGGCGCAATAAGATACTGACCAATTTCCGCCGAAGTGATCCATCGTTTCAGCGGAAGTTGCGTTGTATTGTTTATTAAGGGCATGGATTCCTTTTTATCCCTGCCGTAAGCATTTTTAGCAATGGCATCAGATAGCACAGAGTTTTTAAATAAGGCAGCCGCCGACGACTATAAATATGGTTTTGTGACCGACATCGCCACCGACAAGGTGGCGGCGGGGCTTAACGAAGAGGTGATACGTACCATCTCGCGTCTTAAAGGGGAACCTCAGTGGCTCCTTGATTTCCGTCTGGAAGCTTTCAGATATTGGCTTACCCTTCCCGTGCCGGATTGGGGGCACCTCAATATCCCGGAAATCGACTTCCAGGCAATCAGCTACTATGCCGCCCCGAAGAAGAAAGAGGAGAAGAAGAGCCTCGACGATGTGGATCCGGAGCTTATCGACACTTTCAATAAGTTGGGTATCTCGCTCAACGAGCAGAAGAAACTCGCCGGAGTGGCGGTGGATGCCGTCATGGACTCTGTGAGCGTGAAAACAACGCACCGTGAGAAACTCGCCGAATTAGGAGTGATTTTCTGCTCTTTCTCCGAGGCTGTGAAGGATTACCCCGACCTCGTCAGAAAATACCTCGGTTCGGTGGTTAATTACCGCGACAATTTCTATGCTGCGCTCAACTCCGCGGTATTTTCCGACGGCTCTTTCGTGTATATCCCCAAGGGTGTGCGTTGCCCCATGGAGCTGAGCACTTACTTCCGTATCAACGCCTCCGGCACCGGACAATTCGAGCGTACTCTCATTGTCGCCGACGATGATGCTTACGTAAGTTATCTGGAGGGCTGCACAGCCCCCATGCGTGATGAAAACCAACTCCACGCCGCGATTGTGGAGATCGTCGTCGAGGAACGCGCCGAGGTGAAATACAGCACCGTACAGAATTGGTACGCCGGCGACGCCGAAGGAAAGGGTGGCATCTACAACTTCGTCACCAAGCGCGGACTTTGCCGCGGTCACCGTTCCAAAATATCATGGACGCAGGTGGAGACCGGTTCTGCGATTACGTGGAAATACCCCTCGTGCGTGCTTAAGGGGGATGAATCCGTGGGCGAGTTCTATTCCGTGGCTATGACGCGCCATTTCCAACAGGCGGACACCGGAACTAAGATGATTCATGTCGGTAAGAACACCCGCAGTACTATCGTCAGCAAGGGAATCTCTGCCGGACATTCGCAAAACTCCTACCGCGGTCTGGTAAAGGTGGCTAAAGGCGCCACCAGAGCGCGCAACTACACGCAATGCGACTCCCTCCTTATGGGGGACCGGTGCGGCGCGCACACTTTCCCTTACATCGACGTTCACGATGAATCCGCCACTGTGGAGCATGAGGCCACCACTTCCAAAATCAATGAGGAGCAGATTTTCTATTGCCAGCAGCGCGGAATCCCCATGGAGGAGGCTGTCGCGCTGATCGTCAACGGATATGCCAAGGAGGTGATGAACAAGCTCCCCATGGAGTTCGCCGTGGAGGCTCAGAAACTCCTGCAGATAAACCTCGAAGGGTCTGTGGGTTAATACCAACCATAATTTTCAAGCATGACCGAACGCACAGTAATCATTGAGTCCATCGATCCACAGATATTCTATGGAGTGAACAATTCCAACGTGAATCTTATCCGCAATCTTTTCCCGAAGTTGAGGATGGCGGCGCGTGGCAATGTGATAAAAGTGATTGGTGAGGAGAGCGAAACCGCCGAGTTCGAACGTAAAATGAAGGAGATTGAGGAGTATGGCTCAAAGTACAACCGCCTCAACGCCGAAGATATAATCGATATCGTTAAAGGTGACGCTCCCAAGAAGGTGGACACCCAGGGGGTGATTCTTTTCGGACAAAACGGACGGCCCATAGCCCCGCGCAATGCCAACCAGCAGCGCATGGTGAAGTCGTTCAACCAAAATGATCTGACTTTCGCCCTCGGTCCCGCCGGTACCGGTAAGACGTATATCGCCATCGCCTTGGCGGTGAGCGCTCTCAAGAACAAACAATGCCGCCGTATCATCCTTTCACGCCCCGCCGTGGAGGCGGGAGAGAAGCTCGGTTTCCTCCCCGGCGACATGAAAGATAAAATCGATCCATACTTGCGCCCTCTTTACGACGCGCTCGAGGATATGCTCCCTCCCTTGAAGCTCAAAGAGTACATTGAGAGTGAGACTATTCAAATCGCTCCGTTGGCGTTCATGCGCGGACGCACTCTCAACGACGCCATTATAATCCTCGATGAAGCGCAGAACACCACTCGCCATCAGATGAAAATGTTTCTCACACGTTTGGGTATGAACGGGAAGATGATCATCACCGGCGACGTGACTCAGATAGATCTGCCGCGTACCGTGCAGAGCGGTCTTTTGCAGGCCCTGCGCATACTCCGCGGAGTGAAGGGAATCGGTGTGATCGAATATGAAAAGAAGGATATCGTGCGCCATCCGTTGGTGCAGCGTATTGTGGATGCCTACGAAGCGCGTGAGAAAGCTTCGGTGGCGGAATTTGAAAGGGAGGTCGCCGAAAAGGGGCTGACCCCCGGCGATTAATTGTTCATTTCCTAATTGAAGAATAAAGATGGCACAGATTGGCGACACCGTGCGCTACCTCAATCAAGAGGGTGGTGGCGTAATAGTGAAAATAGAGGGTAAATTGGCTTATGTGGAGGAGGACGGATTTGAGATGCCCGTGCTTCTCAATGAGCTTGTGGTGGTGCAGCCCGCAGGCAGCGAAAAGAAGGCTTACGGTCCCTCGTTGATGTTTGATCAGGAGTCTTTCGACAAGGGTCGCAAGAGCGCTCCGGAACCTAAACTGAGCAAGGAAATACCCACTCCGGGGACCAAACCCGCCGTGGAGACCGCCCCGCGCCCCGCGCCCGTGGAGGAGACGAAGCATGGCGACAAAATAAACCTTGTGCTCGCTTTCGAACCCTCCGACTATCACCGTCTCGACAAAAGCCGTTTCAGTGCCGTTCTTGTTAACGATTCAAATTATACGTTGGCGTTCACTTATCTCACCCGCGCCGATGAACAGCATGGCTGGGAGGTGGCGTATGCCGGGACCGTGGAACCCAATGAGCTTATAGACCTCGCCACATACGCTCTCGACCAACTCCCCTCGATTGAGAAGGTGGCGGTGCAATATATCGCATATAAGACAAACCGTCCCTTTGAGATGAAATCCCCGGGAAGCGTGGCGCGAAAACTCGACCTTTCCAAGTTCTACAAGGCGCATTGTTTCCGCCCGGGTGTCTATTTCGACACTCCGGTGCTTGAATATCCTCTGGTCACCGATGATGAGCCGGTGAGGCTCCTTCATCTGACACCGCAGCCCAAATCCACTGACTATGAGGTCTCAGTGGATGATAAAGCCCTCTCCGCGCAGCTCGCCGGGAAATGGAGGGTGGAGAGCCGTGCCGGGAAAAAGGAGAAGAGAACGGAGAAAAACTCCATAGAGCATCTGGCGAAGAATCCGCATAAGTTGCTCCCACTCATTGAGGTGGATTTGCACATCCATGAACTCACTGACTCTATCGCCGGGATGACCAACACCGACATGATGACGCTTCAGCTCGACACCGTGCGCAAGACCATGGCGGCAAACGCCAAGAGGATCGGGCAAAAGATTGTGTTTATCCATGGAAAAGGGGAGGGCGTGTTGCGCCGTGCCGTGCTCGACTTGCTCAAGCGTGAGTATCCTAAGGCGGAGCTGCAAGACGCCTCGTTCGCCGAATATGGTTTCGGCGCCACCCTTGTGACTATTCATGAACACTGATTCATAAATAGCTGACTTATAAATAGCTAATTCATAAACCGTTAATTGAGGAATCTATGGCTTATACTGATATTTGGTGGACCGCGCCCACAGAAGCGGAGAACGGAAACGTGGTGATTGTCACCGGACGCGACAGAATCGACGACTTCATCAACTCCGGCAAGTATATTTACCGTGTGGAGGTGCGGTGGAGGTATGAAGGGGGAGCGATGCCCGACACCGCCACGTCTCAATTGATGGAGGATGCCACCGAGGCTCTGAAAGCCACCTTTAAGAAGGACCGTGTGGCGGTGCTCACAGGAATTTACACCGGCGACGGACAGCGCGACTGGATCTTTTACGTAAAGAAACTAAACGTCTTTAACACCGCTTTCAACCGTGCGCTCGCCGACCTCCCTACGCTCCCTCTTGAGGTGGAGGCTTTCAGCGATCCCGACTGGGAGGAGTATCATGAAATGAGGGATAACAGCTATATCCCCGATGAGGATTGATTTTTTTAATAGATATTTTACAGGTATGAACAGAATTAACCTTATTGCGCTCGTATCGCTTCTCTTTATTGCTTTAGGTGCGCGCGCGCAAATCATTACCACCTCTCCGGCGGTGCTCCAGGAAAGCTCCACCGGCGTGGTGATTTACTACCATGCCGACCAGGGAAACAAGGGGTTGGCGAACCAACCGTCGTCCGACCCCATCTACGCCCACACCGGCGTGATCACAAACAAATCCACCGGATCCTCCGACTGGAAGTATGCCCCCACATGGGGTAATAACGCCGACAAGTACAAGTTGACGTACGTCAGCGAAAACTTATGGCAGTTGGAAATCGGCGATATTCGCAGCTACTACGGCATCTCTGACGCTTCGGAGTCCGTCAAGCAGTTGGCGTTCGTATTCCGCAATGCAGGATGCTCCAAAGAGGGCAAGACCGCTTCCGGCGGCGACATATTCGTGGATGTCGCTGAAGAGGGGTTGCGCGTGAGCATCTCCGCCGACATCGACGGAAATCTTGTGAAGGAGGATCATAAAAACGTGACGTTCACCGCCAACGCAAGCAAAATGGCGACAATGTCCATCTTGGTGAACGGTACTTCCGTGGCTTCGCAGGATAACGTCACCACGCTCTCCCACACCTACAACTTCGTAAACAACGGCACTTACACCATCACTGCCAGCGCCACCGCCGCCGGCGAGACCGTGACCGATGAGATTACTCTCACTTATCCCAAATCCTCCGAGGCGAAGGAGTATCCCGGCGGAACACCAAAAATGGGATGCGTGCGCAACGCCGACGGCAGCGTCACTTTCTGTCTCGCAGCCCCGCGAAAGAGCGGCGCGATCCTCGTTGGCTCATGGGATGATTATAAAGTCTTGGAGTCTAACACGATGTACTATCAAGACTATGAATCCAACCGTTATTTCTGGATCACCGTGTCGGGGCTGAACAGCACCGACCAATACCCATACTATTTCTTAGTGGATGGTGTGGGTGTGGGCGACCCTTATGCCAAACTTATACTCGACCCGTACTACGACAAATATATCTCCACAGACGTTTATCCGAATCTCCCGGCTTATCCGACGCAGAAAGTGGGTTCCGAATCTATTCCGTTGGCGGTCTACCAAGAGAATATCAACGACTACGATTGGAAGGTGAAAAATTTCTTCGGCGTGGATAAATCAAACCTTCTTATCTATGAGTTGCTCCTCCGCGACTTCACCGGCACTGAGGGAGAATCCAACGGTAACGGTACCTTGCGTGCGGCGATGGAGAAATTGGACTATATCAAAACGTTGGGGATGAACGCCGTGGAGCTTCTCCCTGTCACTGAGTTCAATGGAAACCAATCATGGGGATACAACCCCAACTTCTATTTCGCCCCGGATAAGGCGTATGGCACCCCCGATGATTACAAAGCCTTTATTGACGCTTGCCATAGCCGCGGCATGGCTGTGATTCTCGATATGGTGTTCAATCAGAGCGATTGGTTGCACCCTTGGT
>CAYQMV010000020.1:2129-34824 GCA_964418705.1 uncultured Sangeribacter sp. | reverse complement strand
TAATTAGTCTGTTGAATTTTGTGGTCCCACTTGGGCTTGAACCAAGGACTCCCTGATTATGAGTCAGGTGCTCTAACCAACTGAGCTATAGGACCCTGCTTTTTCCCTTTCAAAAGCGGTGCAAAGTTACGCATTTTTTTTCAATCGCGCAAGTGAAAACGCACCTTTTCTAAAAAGAATTTTTTTTCGGGTCGGGATGGTGTGCGTGTGAAAAAAATGGTTACCTTTGCCGCACTTATAGAAAAATGCTAAAACCATGTCACTAACTATTATTATTGCTTTTATTCTTGGATACGCTTTTATAGCATTAGAGAGTCTCACTAAAATCAACAAAGCGGCGATAGCTTTACTGATGTTTGTGGTTTGTTGGACGCTTTATGTGGTGGATCCCTCGGTGGGCGGACTTGCCGGTCCGGATGCCGTACACCATATTTGCGAGCAAATAGAGACCCATTTGGGTGAAACCTCCACCACGCTTTTCTTCCTATTGGGTGCGATGACAATCGTGGAACTTGTAGATCAGAACGGTGGGTTCAATTTCGTGAAGGATTGGTTGAAGACCACGAGCAAGCGGAGCTTGCTTTGGCGCATCGCGTTCCTCACGTTCGCACTCAGCGCGATACTCGACAACCTCACCACGTCCATCGTGATGATAATGATTCTCCGTAAGCTTGTCTCCGACAGGCACGACCGTTGGATTTACGCCTCATTGGTCGTGATCGCGGCGAACTCCGGCGGAGCTTTCTCCCCGATAGGCGATGTCACCACCATCATGCTGTGGAACAAGGGCGTGCTTTCTGCGTGGGGCATCATCAAAGAGATGTTCTTGCCCTCGCTCGTTTCGTTGGTGGTTCCGGCGCTGATTCTGTCGCGCAAACTGGAGGGTACCCTTGCGATGCCCCTGGAGCGTCACAATGTGGAGCCGGAGAATCATCAAGGATGTCTTTCGGCGCGCCAACGCAGAGTGATTTTCTACCTCGGTGTGGGTGGCTTGATATTCGTACCCATATTTAAGACCATCACCCATTTACCCCCGTTTGTGGGCATTCTTCTCGTGCTCGGAGTGCTGTGGACAATCACAGAGACGATGTATCGCAAATACGACGAGAACGACCGCAACGGCATGCAGAAGCGCGTGAGCAAGATGCTCAGCCGCATTGATATGCCCACGATAATGTTTTTCCTCGGCATCCTGATGGCTGTGGGATGTCTGCAATCCATCGGCGTGCTCACCACATTCGGCGAGGAACTTAACCGCTGCACCGACGGCAACCATTATTTGGTCACCGGCATCATCGGCATCATGTCTTCAATCATGGATAATGTGCCGCTTGTGGCGGGATGTATGAATATGTACGCTGTGCAGGCTGTGGGTGATTTCGCCACCGACGGATTGTTCTGGCAGCTTCTCGCATACTGCGCCGGGGTGGGCGGTTCCATTCTCATCATCGGCAGTGCCGCCGGAGTGGTGATCATGGGGCTTGAGAAAATCACTTTCGGTTGGTATATGCGCAAAATCTCATGGGTGGCTTTGATTGGATACCTCTCCGGAATAATATTCTATTGGCTGGAGAAATTCATAGGGATGTAGTCCATATCCGCCATGTGTGGCGGTTTATGTATAAAAACATATGGAGAGTCTCTCGTTAAGAGGGGCTCTCCACTTTTATTGTTGTGCTTTTTACTATTGCGATTTTTTTATTGCTGTGCGGCGGAGTGAATCGCGCATATCTTATCTGTGGTGGCTATGATGCGTTTCATGTCGGTGCGCAGGCGGCGGTACTGGAAGTTAGCCGCGATCCATACGGGGATTCCAACGGGGAACACTACGATGCACGCCCAGCTCATCCAGCGTTTCGGGAGCGGATGGTAGATCCACAGGCGCGACACGATGGGGTAGTCCTGCAATTCCGCCACTATGCGTTTGTCGCGGCAGTCGGAGACGTATTCCACGGTGAGGTCGGTGGTTTCAGCCACTTGCGTGAGCAGGTCGGCATCCACGCCATAGAGCCAATATTTGGTGTATCCGAGTGGACGCGCCACTTGCGTGAGCATCCTCTCCGCCGCCGCTCTGAGGTCCGCGAGCATTTCGAGCATACGGCTTTCCTCTATTTCGTTGATGATCACCTCTTTGAACAATGGCGTGCGTTTGCGGCGCAGCCCCAATGCCTTGCGCAGAATATTGACGAGCGCGTCTTTGTCGAAGAGGGCGGAGTCGTTCATTGCCTTGTAGGTGGTGAATACGCCAAGGGGCGCGAGGATGAATGTGGAGATCCACATTCCCACGTACACGTTCCAGTGGCCCTCACGCGCCATTTTATAGCCGGTGTTGTCGATAATGTAGTACACCAAGAAGAGCAACACTGAGATCACCAACGGGGTGCCTATGCCACCTTTGCGGATGATGGCTCCTAACGGAGCGCCGATGAAGAAGAAGATAAGACACGCCACGGAGAGTGTGAATTTCTTGATCAACTCTATCTCATGGCGGCGCATGGACTTGAGGTCGTCCGCCATGTTTGCCGACTTATACTCAAACTCCTCCGCTTTGCTGTGCGCCATGGTGAGCGCGTCGTTGAACACGCGTTGCCCCTCGGTTTTACCCATCTTCAGAATCAGTGAGTCGAGGTTGGGGGCGTTGCCCGCGATTTTCACGGGGGTGTATGGCTTGGGTTTGTGTGTTTTATAATCTATGTCGGGACGCACGCCGCCATACGATTGCATTTGCAGTTGTCCGGCGTAAATGTCGCCCACGGAGTCGATGCGTTGGTTTATGGAGTCGATGGTGTGGCGCAGTTCAGCGATATTTTTGCCTACGTACTGGTTTCTCATCGTTTGGTCGTCCATGCGGTTGAAGTTCATGTCGAACGGAATCAGAATCTGCTTGTCGGCGAACTCCTCGCGTCGGAAGGGTACGTTTTGGTCCGCCATCTGCTGGTCGCGCAGGTTTTCAAACTCCTCCCCCTTGAAGAGGTGGAGATATAGATATTTGCTGTCCTTGGTGAACGCCATTTGGGCGGAGTCGGAGAGGAGGATGGTGGCGTTCTCGCCGCCGCGGCTTATGTCGTAGATCATTACGTCGCGGAGCACCCCCGTCTCGCGGTTCTTCTCGCCCACGTAGAGGTTGTAGCCGGGGATTTGGTCGTAGAAGATTCCTTCCGGGATCTCCACTTCCGGGGATTTCTGCTTCATGGAGAACAGGAGAGTCCACATCTTCACCTGCGCCACCGGGAGCACGTTGTTTTGGAAGAAGAAAGCTCCCACGGAGATGGAGGATATTAGGATTATCAGCGGAGCCATCACCCGGAGCAGTGATATTCCGGAGGATTTCATTGCCGTCAGCTCGAATTTCTCACCGAGATTTCCAAACGTCATCAAGGAGGCGAGGAGTATCGCCAGCGGGAGCGACATGGGGACCATCGACACCGCCGCATAGAAGAAAAGCTCCGCGATCACGCTGATTTCAAGACCCTTGCCCACAAGGTCGTCGATGTATTTCCAAAGGAACTGCATCAATACGATGAAGAGCACAATGAAGAAGGTCATTGCGAACAACGGAAGAAAACTCTTCAATACGAACCAATGTAAACGTTTGATTAATCTCATATCCGAGTGCAAAGGTACTTATTTTTTTGTAAAAACTATAGAGCGTAGGGGTTGAACTACAAACAATTTTATTAACTTTGCAAGATAAAGCAAAAGCTAACAATACTAATATTATCATATAATATCATGACACTATTTGAACGTCTGACGATACGGGCGCAGCAAAACACCCGTAGGTTGGTGCTCCCGGAGAGCACGGAGCCGCGCACGTTGCGCGCCGCTGAAAGAGTCTTAATGCTGAAGGCCGCCGAGGTCATTTTCCTCGGTAAGAAAGAGGAAATCCACGCCAAGGCCACAGAGCTTGGTTTGGATTGCGTGAAGCAAGCCACAGTGTTTGACCCTGAGGACGCCTCCCAGACAGAAAAGTATGCGGAACTCTTTTGTGAGTTGCGCAAGAAAAAGGGCGTGACCATCGAAGAGGCCCGCGCCACAGTGAAGAATCCGCTTTATCTCGGTTGTTTAATGATAAAGGCCGGCGACGCCGATTGTATGGTTGCCGGAACCCTCGCCCCCACGAGCCATGTGCTTCGCGCCGCATTCCAAGTATTGAAGACCAAGCCCGGCATCTCCGTTGTGTCCGGTGCGTTTATCATGTTGTTGCCGCAGATTCTTCCCTACGGCACCGACCATATGCTTATCTTCGCCGACTGCGCCGTAGTTCCTGACCCGACATCCGAGGAATTGGCACAAATCGCAGTCTCCACCGCGGAGACCGCCAAGAATATCGCCGGCATCGATCCTGTGATTGCGATGCTCAGCTTCTCCACCCGTGGCAGCGCTTCGCATGAGCGTGTCGACAAAGTGGCTAAGGCTGTGGAACTCGTGCATGAGATGGCTCCGGAATTGGTTGTCGACGGTGAAATGCAATGCGACGCCGCATTGGTTCCCTCCGTTGGTGAGTTGAAAGCCCCGGGCAGCCCTGTCGCCGGACGCGCCAACACTCTCGTGTTCCCCTCGCTTGAGGTGGGCAACATCACTTACAAGATGGTGCAGCGTCTCGCCGGTGCCGGTGCCGTAGGCCCCATCCTCCAAGGTCTCGCCGCTCCGGTCAACGACCTCTCCCGCGGCGCAACTGTGGATGATATCTTCAACACTATCATAGTGACTTGCAACCAAGCTATTCATGATTAATCATTAAAAAACTCTATACATAATGAAAATTTTAGTTTTGAACTGCGGTAGCAGCTCAGTGAAATATAAACTCATCGACAGCGAGAGCAAAGCAGTTCTCGCCGAAGGTGGCGTGGAGAAAATCGGACTTCCCGATTCATTCTTGAAGTATAAACTCCCCGAGGGTGGCAAAGAGACACTCGTGGTGGAGATGAAGGATGCCAAGGATGCTGTGAGGAATATCCTCAATCTTCTCGCAGATCCTGAAAAGGGTGTGATCAAGAGTTTCGAGGAGATTGATGCCGTGGGTCACCGCGTGGTACACGGCATGGAGAAATTCAACAAGTCGGTTCTCATCACTCCCGAGGTTATCGAGAAGGTGAAAGAGTGCTACACCGTGGCTCCGCTTCATAATCCGGCAAACATCACCGGCATAGAGGCTGTGGAGGCGTTGATGCCCAAAGTGCCGCAGGTGGCAGTGTTCGACACCGCGTTCCATCAGACCATGCCTGCGAAAGCGTTCATGTACGCACTCCCATACGAAGCGTATGAGAAATATGGTGTTCGCCGCTATGGCTTCCACGGCACCAGCCACCGCTATGTCAGCCGCAGGGCTTGTGAGTTCCTCGGCGTGCCTTATGAGAAACAGCGCATCATCACTTGCCATATCGGCAACGGAGCCAGCATCGCCGCCATAGAGAATGGCGTATGCGTGGACACATCCATGGGTCTCACCCCCACAGAGGGTCTTATGATGGGCACCCGCACCGGCGATGTGGATCCCGGAGCTCTTGTGTATATGATGAAGCGTGAGAACCTCGACGCCGACGGCGTGCAGACTCTCGTCAACAAACGTGGCGGTGTTGCGGGTGTGTCGGGTATCTCTTCCGATATGCGCGACATTGAGGATGCTGTGAAAGCCGGCAACGAGCGCGCGATTCTCGCATTGGATATGTATGAGTACCGCATCTTGAAATATATCGGCTCTTACGTGGCAGCCCTCGGAGGCGTTGACATCATCGTCTTCACCGGTGGCGTGGGTGAGAACCAATTGGGCACCCGCGAGAAAATCTGCAAACAGCTTGCGTTCCTCGGCATCACATACAATGCCGAAGCCAACAAATTGCGCGGCAAGGAGGTGGAAATCTCCGGTCCCGATTCCAAGGTTAAGGTAGTGGCTATCCCCACAGATGAGGAGATGGTGATTGCTCAAGACACCGCCGCTATCGTATCCGCGTTATAAGACGACGTAATTAAATCATGATTTTTTCATAAATAATATGGTTTTGATGGGTGTCGGTGGATGTGAGGTCTGCCGACACCTTTTTTAATCAGATTGTTAAACCTAAGTTTTTAATCTAAAAATAGAATACGCATGAGAAGAGTTTTGCCCGTTATAGCCATGGCTATGGTCTCCCTTGTTGCCTGCGCCGCGGAGTTCTGTGAGCGTGACGTTGTGGTGAGAAATGAATCCGTCGGCATATCATTAGCAGGCACGCTTACCGCGCCTGAGCACGGCACGCCTCGCGCGCTGTTGGTTATGGCGACCGGTAGCGGTCAGCAGAATAGGGATGAGGAGATTATGGGGCATAAGCCCTTTAAGGTAATCGCCGAATATTTGTCGGAGCGCGGTTATGCCGTGTTGCGTATGGACGACCGCGGCATCGGTGGCAGCGAAGGTGATTTCGCCGCGTCCACCGTGGATGATTTCACTTCCGACATAAAGAGCGGCATCAAATACGTACGCAGCCAATATCCAGGAGTAAGCGCCGGCGTTATAGGTCACTCCGAGGGTGGAAGCGTGGCTATCCTCGCCGGGTGCGGAGAATCCCCCGCGGTGGATTTCATAATCACTTTGGCGGCTCCGGCGTGGGCGGGCGACTCTATAATCATGTCGCAGTCGCGGGCTATTGCCATGGGAATGATGGGGAAGTGGAAGAACGAGCCGTTGCAGCGGCGGATTCTTGATTTGGTGAAGTCGCCGATGGAGACTGAAGCCGCCCACGACTCAATATGCGGCATTTTGGTGAAATCTGTAGGTTCCATGGCGAACATCCGCGGAGTGAAGGAGCAGATAGCGGCGCAGACGGCGGAGGTGTTGTCTCCTAACTATCGCCGCATGATACGCTATAATCCGGAGTCGGATATCAAAGCTGTGGCGGTGCCATGGCTTGCTCTCAACGGAAGTAAGGATTGCCAGGTGCTGGTGGGGAACCTTGCCACCATAAAGGAGCTGAATCCGAATGTGGAGACTCTGGTCATGGAGAATCACAATCATCTGTTCCAGCAATGTTCCACCGGACTTGTGAGCGAGTACCAAATCATCAAGGAGGATATCTCGGAGCAAACTTTGGCGGCCATCGCCGAGTGGCTCGATAGCGTTTCCCCTAAGAAATAGGATAAATCCGTGGCTCCACATTCGTGGCAAAGCTAAATCCGCGGCTCCACATTCATAGAAAAGATAAGCCCTCCGCTCATTCGATGCGGGGGGCTTAGTTTAGGGTAAACGTTTAAGTTGGTTATTGAATCATATTGCCCTTGGCCAAGGGTAAAACAATTGCTTATTCTACCCTTGGCTCGGCAAGGAACCGCTTACGCGGTCAGCCGAATCAAAGCAATATTGATACAATTGAAATACACGTATTTCCACCATTGTAGTATTACTTCCCTATTGGGATGACTTAAACTACGCAAAGATAGATATAACTTTTGAATAATGCACTATCTTTGCGGAGAAAAATTTTTCTAAAAGGAACATTTTTTGGAAAATTTAGCGAGGAATCGGTGGTGTTTTTACTAAAATTTTCTCGAAATCGTCTATCAATCAGGTATATAAATACTTGAAAATTAGTTAGTATCAAAAAATTATACAAAAAATTTTTTTTGGCTTTTTATCAAGCAAGAAGCTTGTCCGCCCTCCTTGCCCCCTGTTTAGGGGATGCCAAGGAATCGGTGGAGCTGTACGGAGAGAGTCCATCGCGGATCATCGAAGACGCGACGCAGCGTGCGCAGTTGGTTGCGCTTGAACTCCTCTTCATCCGGGACGAAGCACGGCTGGAGATACATCAGAGTGTCCTCTTTGCGGCAGGCGAGGTCGAAATAAGAATCCAGCGGTTGTCCGAGATCCACCACCTTTATTTCATTTGCCCGTTCCGCACGTATGGGGAGGTCTATCTCTCCGCTGATGCCTGTTTTCGGAGATATGGTGATCCAATCGATACCCTCGGGAAGAGGGTTGGTTCCGTTGGTCTCTATGGCGATATGCTTTCCGGTGGCGCGTTTCAGAAGGTAGATGAATTGCTCGTCGATATGCAGCGAAGGCTCCCCTCCGGTGAGTACAATCCAATCCGCTTTATAGAGATTGACGGCATGGATTATGTCATTGTCGTTCATCATTATCCCTTCTTCGTGTTTAGTGTCGCAGAAAGGGCATTTGAGATTGCATCCGGAGAAGCGTATGAACACGGTGGGATAGCCGATATGGTGTCCCTCGCCCTGGATGGAGTAGAATATTTCACTGATTTTTCTCATAGATTTTCTAATATAACCTCCAGCTTGTTAGTCCGGTTCGTTAGTCCTTTTCGTATGTCACGGCGTTGCCCTCGCTCTCCTGCACCTCGCATCGGAAGCAGTTGGGCACGTTCTCAACCACCCAGCGCGCTATGTTTTCCGCAGTGGGATTGAAGTCGAACACATCGTTGAGCACAGTATGGTCCAATTTTTTAAGAACTAACTCTTTGATAAGAGTGAAATCCGTCACCATGCCGTTTTCGTCCAACTCATGGCTGCGACATTCCACCGTGATAATCCAATTATGCCCGTGGAGGTTTTTGCATTTGCTGTCGTAGTTGAGTGTCAACCTATGGGCGGCGGATACTTCAAGTCTTTTCTTTAGGAAATACATTTCTTCAACAATGTTTTAATTAATATGTAGATTTATTTGATGTTCCATCCCTGCGGGGAATTATTTGATATCCTCATGGGCGTTTGCGGAGGGGTCTTCGAGATATTGCGTTGGGTCTTCGAGGCCGGCGAATGCGAACGCCTCAGCGCGTTCCACGCAGGTGCCGCATTTGCCGCAATGTTTCTCTCCCCCCTTATAGCAGGAATAAGTGTGGGAGTAGTCCACATGGAGCACTTTGCCGCGTGCCACAATTTCCCCCTTGGTGATGTTGGTGTATGGTCCCTCCACTTTTACGTTGTTGTAAGTTCCAGCGACGGTGGCGGCGCTCATGGCGGAGATGAACCCCTCGCGGCAGTCGGGATATATGGCGTGGTCGCCACCATGGTTGGCTATCATCACAGTGTCAAGTTCGCGTGATTCCGCCATTCCGGCGGCTATGGCGAGCATGATGCCGTTGCGGAAAGGCACCACGGTCGACATCATATTGCTATCCTCATAGTGTCCCTCGGGTATGGCGTCGCTCCCCTCCAGGAGTGAGCTTTTGAAATATTTGCCCATGAACTCCAAAGGTATCACGATGTGGTGTATCTGTAGCTTTTTGCAATGCCAACGGGCACATTCAATCTCCCTTTTGTTATGGTTGGAACCATAATCAAAGGATATCGCCAATGCTATTTCGTCGGCTTTGTCGTAGAGCAGTGTGGTGGAGTCGATACCACCGGAGAGGATTAATACCGCGTTTTTGGCAGCCATGGTTTATGAGGAATTATGAATTGCGAATTATGAATTATGAATTATGAATTTCGGATTTAAGGGGATGGGGGTTATGAGTTATGAAGAGAGGGATTTGGGAATAGTGCGAGCATACGTTTCGCCACCAAATCCTGATGGTTCTCGTCCCCTTTATTGGCGAAAGGATGGATGCTGATGCCACCGCGCGGCATAAACACGCCTCTCACTTCCAAGTATTTGGGATCCATCAACGCCCAAAGGTCGTTGAGAATGATGTTCACGCAGTCCTCATGGAAGTCGCCGTGGTTGCGGAAACTGAAAAGGTATAGTTTGAGGCTCTTGCTCTCCACCATACGTTCGCGGGGGATGTAAGAGATGTAGATGTGTCCGAAATCGGGCTGGCCTGTTTTCGGACAGAGTGTGGTGAACTCCGGGCAATCGAAAGTGACGAGATATTCCCTATCGGGATGTTTGTTCACAAACGTCTCCAGGAGTGCCGCGTCGTAGTCGGTGGGATACTTCACTCCTTGATTGCCTAAGAGGCTCACACCTTGCAGTTCTTTTTCAGTTCTCATAATTTTGTGTGCTTATAAGCACGCAAAGTTACAAAAAAAAGCTCAAACAAGGGTTATGCTATCCGATTTTAGCGATAAGAACGTTGGCGAAAGCGACGATTCCCTCTTTCCTCCCGGTGAAACCGAGGTGTTCGGTGGTGGTGGCTTTCACACCTACGCAGTCGGTGGGTATTTCAAGACATTGAGCCACACATTGGCGCATATCCTCTATGTATGGTGCCAATTTGGGGGCTTGTGCGCAGATGGTGATATCCACGTTTCCTATCCCATATCCCGCTTTATGAACGAGAGCTTTGACATCCGCGAGGAGGAGTTTGCTGTCTATGTTCTTGAATTTTTGGTCGTTGTCGGGGAAATAGTAACCTATGTCGCGTAGGGCGGCAGCTCCGAGGAGTGCGTCGCAGAGTGCGTGCAGCGCCACATCGGCGTCGCTGTGTCCGAGGAGTCCCACGGTGTGCGGCACTTTGATGCCGCAGAGCCATAGCTCGCGTCCCTCTTGGAATTTATGCACGTCCATGCCGAGGCCGGTGCGGAAGGGTATGTTCATAGTCCGGTGGTGTTTGTCTGTTATCTCTTTCTCTTTCCGAGCAGGTCGCGGAGTCCCTCCATGTCGAACGACAGGGTGAAACGCAGCGTCTGGTCCAGTGGGCTGCTCTGTGCGGTGGCGAGCATATATGATGCGTCGAGACGAACCACGTTGAGGGAGAATCCGGCACCGAAGCCGAAGTAGGAGCGTCCACCTTTGGAGGCGTTCTCGTAGTAGTAACCCATACGGGCGAAGAATTGTTGGTTGTAGGCGTATTCGGCACCCAACGACCAGTTGATTTCTTTAAGTTCCTCGCTTGCGCCGCCGGGAGCGTCGGTGAAACTCTTGAAGATACCGGTGATTGACGACATGTTGTTCCATTCATCCAGGGCCTCCTCATATTCCAACTGCCCATCCGTAGTGGTGGTGTCGTAGTCTTTGGCGCGTGGTTTCGTGGGCACCAAGAGTTTGTTGAGGTCGAGACCGAACGCGAGGGTGTGGTAGTCGGCGAGGGGGAACATGAAGTTGGCCCCGATGCGGAAGTTGGTGGGGAGGAAAGCGTTGTCCGCTCCATTGTTGTAGCTTACCTTCGTACCGATGTTCGAGAGGTTGAATCCCCAGGCGAACTGACATTCATTGCGTCCTACCATGGGGTAGCTCACATAGTATCCCGATATGTCGGCGGAGAAAGCCGAGGCGGCGGTGTTTTGCTCACCGGAGTATGAATCTGTCCATGATAAGTCGGAGAGGATGTATCGCAGAGCCACGCCCATGGAAAATTTCTCCGATAGTTTGCGTGAGTATCCGAGGTCGATCGCCATCTCGTATGGGTTGATTGACTGTACGGCACCGCCGGAAGAGGTGCTTCCGAAAGTCACCTCACCCAAAGAGAAATAACGCAAAGATGCCGACACCGCTTGGTTGTCGTTGGAGCCGAGTTTCCAATATCCGGCGAGTTCGGCGAGGAAAATATCGTTGACGATTTTGCGTAACCACGGAGTGTAGGAGAGAGCCATGCCTCCGGAACTGTAGGCGAAAGCGTACTTCGAGGGATTCCAATATTGGGAGTTGACATCCGGATCGGTGGCGACACCGAGGTATCCCATGCCGGTGCTTCGTGCGTCGGGGGCGATTCCCAATGTTGTGACGCCGGTGTTCACGGGGTTGAAGTCGTTCTCCTTGATATCGTCTTGTGCAAAAAGAAGAGCCGGGGCGATGATTGCCACCATCGCCACGACCCATTTAGTCATTATACTTTTGTTCATTTGCATTATTTGCTGATTGATAGATGCTATGTGGAGCGGAGTGAAAACCACCGCTTACTTTTTATTAACTCTAAAAACGGGCTAATATTGCATCGGTGTCAGGCAAATAGTGCTTAAAGAGGTTTGAGCACCGGGATATACACCGCTTTTGTGGCGGAGCCGAAACCGGAGGATGGTGTGGTCACCACGTAGGCGCGGTATAATCCGGCGGGCACGCGTGTTCCGGAGTTGTCTTTGAGATTCCAGACGTATATGTCGCTATCCAGGGGCTTGCGTACCACTTCGTTGCCGTAAGCGTCGGTGATCACCACTTCGGAGTCCCCCTCCATGGCACTTTGCATGGTCAGGGTGGCTTGTGTGCGGCACGCGCCCTCAGCGAGTCTCATAGCGGCGAGAAGGTTGGTGTTCTCCACATCGAAGGTTATGTTGTGCATCGAGCGGTTGCCGGCGTAGTCCGTCACCATGATGGACGCGTCGTGGGATCCTTTGGCGAGACCCTCCAAGGGGAGCGCGAGCACCAGACGGCGGCTACCCTCCTCAAGCGAGGCGTAGTTGAAAGCATCCTCTATAATTTTGTTGTCCACAGTCACTTTCAGCGGCATATCCGAGGCGTGTCCGTCTATGCGGAGTCCGGAGTTGTCGGTAGCCACGGCATGGAGGACGCATTCGCTGAGAGTCGCTCCGTTGGGTTGCAGATTGACTGAGAGCTCCGGAATCATCGGGGCTTCCACATCCTCCGCCGCGGTGGAGGAGCCGAGTGATATGTTCACCCGTTCACATCCGGAGGCGGCGAGGGCGTTCTCCGCATCGTAGGCGATAAACGTCACTTTCACGTTGCTTCCCATCTGCGAAGCCATAGCCACGGGGCATTGGAGCAATATGTCGAATTTGCCATCCTTCACCTCGTATGCTTGAGTGGCTACCACCTCCTCTTCGTATGTGATTTCAGTGGCGGGGTCATTCTTGTATTTCGAAAGAGAATTTTTGGCGGTGGTGGTCACCGGAGCGGCGTACCATTTCACCACGAGAGTCCCGTTGAAGTTGTCCGCCGTTTTTTTGTCGCGGAAATAAAGCGTGCCTTTCACGTTGGCGGCGGCTCCCACGTTCATGTTCTCTGACATACCCTCTATGTCAATATCCACGGTAGGTACGGGGATGCGTAGCGCCGGATCCGCCATAAGCACAAATTTATATTTGCCGGTGTTGTTGGTGTTGTCGTTTTTGGCGAGACGTGTCACCTCTCCCATTGTGGGTGAGCCTTGGGTGGCGGCATCCACGGTGGAGGTCAGACGTTTTTGCCACGAGGTCATGTACGCATAGTTCTCGGTGGACCAGGAGCTGCGCACTGAGAGTTGTCCGCCGATTAGCCCGTAGTCGGAGGTGAGTACGAGTTGCTCGGGGATGCCGCGCATTCCACATTCGAAAATCGTGGACATACATCCGGCGAAATTCATGAAGCCCAGGCGGTTGTTTTTGAACTTATTGTATTCGGAGGAATGAAAAATTTCATTTTTACCCATTGAGGTAAGGCATCCATGACCTATGTAGTTGCACACGAGAGCCCCTTTCTGAAACTCCTCCACAAATTTCTTCGAGAAGTTCTGTTTGCCATATTCCCCCATGTAGACTTTCACGGAGTTGGCGGCTGGGAGTGGTGTGTAGTCGGAGGCATCGCCGTATTCCTTCAAAGTGGTTGCGAGGTGGTCTGATTGCAGGAGATGCGTTTCGGAGTCCGCGTCGTCAGCGGAGTAAATCACTCTGTCGATCCAATAGGGTCTGTATTCGTCGAAATAGTATCTCTTTATCTTCTCGTTGATGCGTTGCGCTTCATCGGCGTTTCCTACGGGGAGGATACCCACCGAGACTTGCATTTGAGTCTGCGGCAGAGCGCTCATCACTTTGTCTTGGAGGGATCCGTAGAGGTCGGTGGCGGCATACACATCGGTGGAGCGTAGGTTTGCCTCCCCTTGTAGCATGATAATCGCGGAGGATTTATCCTCATTCTCACTATATCTCACATTGCTTAGGCAGGGCCCGTAGAGAAGAATATGTTTCAGATGGTTGCCGTTCCCCTCGTATAGCATTTTGCAGAAGTTGCGGTATGCCATGGGGTCGGGGCGCCCTTGTGAGAACTCGTTGTAGATGTCGTTGATGGATGCCACAAGCACGTTCATTCCGTCGTACTCACGGTGGAAGTCGGCGAGCTGTGTGGCATAGTCCATATACTCATCGGTGGTGATAATCACCATTTCGGGATCCTCCGCCACCCGGGCGTGCAGATCCTGATTTGCCACCTCCGCGATAAACGACGGTGTCTTTTGTGTTTTCGTTGTGTCGAAGAACACGAGATTCCTGTCGCCACGGGTTATGGTGGCGAGGTTTTCCTCTTCCGAGGGGATAATGTTTATCGGGGCGGAGGCGTTGGTGACATCCCATCCCACCACGTTTTCTCCATCGGGGAATTTTATGGTGGGTGTTGAGCTGAGTCGTGAGGTGACGCTGAATTGGCTCTCTCCGTCAACGAATTTCAGAGAGCGCATATATGTGATGAGGTAGTAGTCGAGATGCGCTTGCCCTACCGATATTCCGGATGCCGGCATACTTATGGTGAAGTTCCCTGATTGCTGTTTCGGCAAGAAGTCGTAGGAGGATTGTTTGTTCTCCACGTAGTATGTCTCAAGGCTTCCTTGCGGCAGACTCACGTCGAATGTTTTTGTTCCGTCGAACGCCACTTCGGCGTCAAGGGCCTCCACTTGTCCCACCATTCGTATGGTGAAGGTGGAGGTGGTGCCATTATACCATCCAGGCAAGGAGTAGGGGAATGTCTGAGTGCGTGATTGGGGTCCGGTGAAAGACTCTCCCCAGAAATCTTTGCCGCTGCACGACAACCCTTGTGTCTTGTCCAACTCGTGGTAGTAATAGCTGAATCCTATGTCTATGTAGCTGTCATCGTCCAACTCTTTCTGCTCGGTGACGACTTCGGTGTGGGTGTCGCTGTCGGTGAGAAAGTATATGCCGTAGTTTGTGTAGATGTTCCTTCCATTGTTGTTGAATCTCACCGAATGAACCACTGAGGAGTCTGTTTTCAGTGATATGTTTTCCGGACCGGTGGCGTAGAAATAGAGTTTATTGTCGTGGTGCCACACCGACACGGGGGTGAAGGTGTCGGGAATCTGCCGTTTGCCGTTGTATGTGAAATTATATGGATACATGGGAGCGCCCTCGCCCCACACGCCTACGGATTCAGGATTGGTGAATCCTAATTCGCGAAGTTTGTCGTAGGATATTTCGTAGACACCATTTTCCACGACACCTAATTTGGCCCATTTCCCGGAGGATAGAGGAGAGTGCGCCGAATAATCCAACGCCGCCATTGAGGTCGGGAATGTGGTGGCAAACGCCACCATCGCCAATGCCGGTAGGAATGTCCGCGCTTTATTGAAAGAGTTTATCATTATTCGATAGGGTTTGTCATTGTTGAAAGAGTTTGTCATTGTAGCTTATGATTAATGGGAGAGTTTGTCATTTTATGTTGAAGTCTAATATTTTTCTACTTCCCATCTCTTCCGTTTCATCCAAAGTCTCGGGTGCGGAGCTTTTTACGTATCCACACCCTTTGATATTCATGTCTTTGACCGCGTTCATGAGGTTTTCCGCGGTGCTGTGTTGGAGAAGAACGAGGTCTCCGATTTTGAAAGTGTAGAGTTCGCTTAATTTCGACAGTATTCCGCGATACTCTTCGGAGAGGGAGAAGTCTCTTTCAAGAGCCGTTTCTCCATTAGTGATATTGTAGATGAGCCGGGAGTCGGAGTTGAAGTCAATGAAGCTGCTGATAGCCACCGAGGCGTCGAATGTGCATGCTTCCGCCCATGGGAGACCGTTCTCTTTGGCGGAGGTCAGACGTTGCCGGTCAATAAGGTTCACACCTATCGCTATGGCGTTGACATACCTATGAATGAACCTTGGGGCGATATGTTTCCCCACTTTGCACAGCCGCAACGCTACGAATGGTGACAGACGGTACTCTCTCTCCAACGAGGGGAGGAATACAGGTTTTCCATCCTTGATCAGCGATGAGTCCGGCATAACTATCACTTGGTTGTTGCCGGAAACTGAGGAGGGAGAGGGGTTGTCTGTGATTGTCAGTATCTTCATATAGATGGTGGTCGTGAGGGTGTCTTATTGAGCTGTGACAGCTAATTTTTTTGTTTCTGAAATTTCGAATCCGTCGGAGGTGATAAGTGTTGCGCGGTAGAGGTATATTCCACGTGGCACTCTTCTGCCGGCGGAGTCGGTGAGGTCCCACGTCACGTTGCTTCCATATTGGAAGTCGGGGGATCCGGAGAATGAACCGCTCCACACTTTCATGCCGCTGAGGTCGAACACGTCCACGTTGGCTTCGGTGTCCTCCTGCACTCTGTCGTGGAGGATGGAGAATGTCACTGAGGTGGTGGCGGGGTTGACATCGGTGGTGATATCATTGATGTATGGTTTCGGCGCCGCCGAGACGTTGAACCTCAAAGAGGCTTCGGTGTGGTTGTTGGCGTTGTCCCATACGGTGAGCGTGAGTTCATGTTCGCCCACCTCCACCGAGGATAGCGGATAGGCGATGCTGCCGCTGTAAATGTCGCCGGGGGTGGGGGTGTAGTAGTTGGTGACATCTTCGTAGTATTTTTTGCCGTCGAGGGTGAGGGCGATTTGGTGCCCTATACCTGTGGTGGAGATGTTGATTCCGCTCTCATCGCTCATTTTGGCGTAGACGATAGGCGATGCGCTCACTGTGTCGCCATCTTTGAATTTCTCATTGTTGAGGGCGAAGAGGGTAAGTTCCGGACCCTTGGTGTCCTCCGCCGCGGAGCTGTTCCATCCGTAGATGTAGAACTCATCGGTGTGCCCGTTGGCCTCCAACCCTTTGTCGGAGTATGCGTAGAGCGAGAGTAGGGCGGGATTATAGAGATTGTCGATTTCCGAGGGCACTATGAGTTTTGTCGTCCATCGTCCTTTCGATATGTTCACTTTGGAGGTGAAAAGGAGATTGGTGTTGTCGTTGTAGTACATCTCCTTGCCGGTGTCGCCGTTGCCGTAGGTGGTCACCACTTTCTGAGCGTCGTAGAGCGAGGGCTCCAGCACTCCGTTGAAGTTGTGGATGAGGTTCCCTTGTTCATCGGCGATATATCCCGTCACATCCACTTGCGAGTTGGCTGTGAGTTCCGGCAGCGGATGGTTCTCCGAGGTCATGTCTATGCCGTTGAGGGTTTCCACCACCACTTTATATTGAGGGCTTGGAAGCCGCATGGCGGGGTCTCCGATAAGCACGTAGCGGAGTTTGTTGTCGTCGCCGCGGTATTTATCTTTGCCAAGGCGCATTATGTCGCCGATGCGAAGGGGCTTCCCATCATCGTCTTTGCTGAACATATAGTCACCCATATATCCCGTCAACACGCCGTTTTGCGCGATATAAACCGAGCGGGAGGTGGAGAGCATCGCTATTGCTCCGGCGGTGGGGTTGCTCCACATTATTTCACCTCCGGAGATGTCGTCGTCGTCCCAGCGGGAGAACTCGCAGGTGGCGGTGTAGAACAGGGGCGTGCGTTTGTTGGAGAACCCTAAAATTTCGGAGTATGTGAGGAAGGATTCATGGGTCCACTCTTTGGCGTTGGCGTGTCCCACGTATACCGCGGTGGCGACACCCTCCTGCATGAGTTGCGACATACGTTCTTTCGCTTTGGGGTATGACTCGCCGGTGGCGGTTAGCTCCATGGGGTAGGAGTCGAGGTATAGCTTTTCGTAGCGGTGGTCGCCGCCGTTGCCGGACTCTTGGGCGCGGGAGTAGAAACGCTCGATTTGTTCCAAATGCACGCCGTTGTCTTGGTCGTCGGCGATGAGCATGACTTTGTTGCGCCATGAGCCGAAGTCGTCGCTCTCAAGGTAGCTGAGAAGCTTGTCCACCACTTGCTTGCAGTCGTCGGCGTATCTTACGGGGAAACGTCCCACGGAGATACGCATGGATCCGCTGGCGGTGTCGTCGATGCTCGTGTTGTCATCGAGAATCATAAGATAGTCGTCGGTGCTGTAGGAGGAGTTTTGTGTGGTTCCGGTGGGGGACTGCCATATAAGTGTGCGGGGATAGCCCGATTTCTTAACCGCGTCGGTGATCATTCGGTTGTCGTAGGTGGGACGGCCGAACAATAGGCAATATTTGAATTTCGAGGATGATGAATCCTCGTTCATGCCTCTGTCGTACCACATTTTCAGGGCTTTGCGGAATGCCATGACATCGGGTGCTCCGGAGGAGAACTCATTGTATAGTTCTTCGGGAGTCAGCACGTAGACTGTCATTCCATCCTTGTCGCGGTGCATTTGAGCCACCCTCTCCGCTTGGGTGGAGAACTCCGACGGGGATATAATCACCATGTCGGGAGTGGCGAGGGCGTGTATGTCCTGGTTGGCTACGTTTGTGGATGCCGTGGGGGTGAGGGTGATTTTCGAAGGCTCGAATGCTATATATTCGTGATAACCAATCCCCGAGGGGGTGAACCTGGCGGTGCTCCCTTCGAGAGTATAGTTGATTTTTTGTGGATTCCATGGCTTCGTCACGTCCCATATCTGAGTGGTGGCGGAGCATCCGGCGATGTTGTATGCCACGGTGTTGCTTGAAGAGACATACTGGTAGAAGTAGAGGGAGCCGTTGTCAAGCTCCATCTTTCGTTTGTAGCTGACGTCGATGAAGTCGAGCCGCGCATGGTAAACCACGCCGCCGGGGGTGTATTTTATCCCCAATGAGAGGTCTTCGGTGGCGTTGGTGATATGCTTGTAGCTTGAATTATAGCGTGTGAACATCTCCGAGCTGGAGGTGCTTGTTATCACGTCGGTGTTGGTGGCTTCGAGTTGCGTGCCGTTGGCGGTGAATGAGAACGAACTTGATGCGGAGGTGGTTTTCGCGGCTATGGTGAATAGTACGTCGGCTTCGTTGCCCACCAATCCTTTGAGGTTGAACTGAAATTCCTGTTGTCGGTTGGATGTGAAATCCTCGCCAAACATCCATGATCCGGTGTTGGAGGGGGCGTAGAGTTCCTGCTCGTGGAGCAGACGCTCCACAAAGGTGTCTTTATCTTCCGCTCCGGCTTGCGGCGGCGCGTCGAGGGCTGTGATCTCCCGCTCCTCGGTGTCGCGGTCGGATACGAAATAGATGCTTTGTGTGCTATAGCTGTTTTGGCTTGACAGATAGGGCACTGTTTTGCCGTTGTATGTCCAGGTGACGGTGTTCACTCCGAAGAAGATGATGCCGTCGGAGGTCCTAACCACGGGCAGCTGCGGAAGATCATCCACGTAGGTGTCGGTGGAGAGTTTGGTGTTGACCTCCCTGCCGCCATATCCGTAGACGTTCACTTTCGCGGGATTTGAGAACCCCATGCTCTTGAGTTGAGTGTTGCTGAGGAATTGCATCCCCGTGGTGGATACAATCACTTTGCGCCATCGTCCTTCGGAGAGTTTGGAGCTGGCGGAGTATTGCTCAAGAGGTAGTGCGGCGGCGCTGAGGGCTGACATCACCATCAGTGCCGGGGCTATATTGCGTAGAGAGGTTATGTTGTGCAGTATGCTGCGGGTGTTTATTCTCATTCTATTTCGTCGTTGTACTTTTCCGCGGAGCGCAGTTCCGCTTTCGGAAAAACGTGTGAGCGAGGCTGTTTATTGTGGCTGTCGCCATATATAGTTGTGCCGAAATGGGCTGGCGGACTTGTGTCTGTTGTATGTTGGTGCGTCAGATATTGCCGTGTCAGATATTGTCGTATCTTCCCAGCAGATAGTCGTACCACTCCTCATGGCTGCCGTAGAACACGTTGAGGTCGACTTTGCCGTCCACCCCTTTCACTGAGCCGCTGTGGCTGAACTGCCAGAAATCCCAATCGGCGTTGATGGGCGGATTGGAGAAGGCGCATACCCATAGCGGTTGTCCTTTGAAGTCCGACTCAAGGAGGTCGTAATAGCCGTTGTTGGTGCTATAGAACATCACGCGGTGTCCTTTGAGGTTTAGGTATTCCACCATGCGTGAAAGATTGTCTGTGATGGTGGCGATATCCACGTTGTCGGGGTTCCCATGTTTCTCCACGTCCACCGCCAGGGCGAGGTCGGGAACGCAGTCCCCTATGGCGTTGAGGAAGTTCACCGCTTGCGCCACTCCGTCCACGTCGAAGCGGAAGAAATGGTAGAACCCCACTTTGAGCCCGGCTTTCTTGGCTCCGGTGTAGTTCGTGTGGAAGTTCTCATCGGTGAAGCTTTTCCCTTCGGAGGCTTTTATGAACACGAAGGAGTATCCGTCGTCAGCCACGGCGCGGTAGTTGATCATCCCGTTGTGTGCCGACACGTCGATTCCTTTTATGGGGTATTTGGTGAAGTCGATATAGGGTGGTGAAGTCATGAAACTTTGGAACGCCCACACCGCGGCGAACGCAAGCGCGGCGATGATGGCGATGCAGTCCACCACCATTTGTGGTCGTATGTGGGAATCCCTGTCGGATTCCTTCTTCGGCAACGAGTTTATCTTCATGACTGAGACGTAGTCTTAATGTGCTACAAAAGTAATAATTTGTTTCCATTTCCGCAACCGTATCACCCACTTTGCAGCTTAATGTGTAGACCCTATTTTTCCTGTGAAGTTTTGAACTGAATTAAATTATATGTAACTTTGCATACGGGCAGTGGCTTAAAAGAACTGCGGCTTCAAAAACGAATTTAAGAACGAGTTTGAGAACATAATGGATAAGAGCGACAATAAGCATATGGCTGTGACACTTGTGGATTTTCCGGCGGAGTTTGATGAATCGACGATGCTGAAAATTTATGATATGACAAGCTATGAGAATTATCTTGCGGTGCTTAGTCAATATCTCCATAATCGTGATTCCGAAACGTCAAAAGAGAACAGGATTGAAATAATATCCGCCTTATTGGATTTTCTCAGAGAAAAGGGGGATAACCATGAGGATTTGACGTACAGCTATGATTATGTTGACACAATTCTTCGGGAACCGGAGCAATATTCTCTATTCTCGGAGTTTTTCCATGTGCCTTTTCCTAATCCGATTTCGGAAAAAGATTCTTTCTCGTTCATAGATTTGTTCGCCGGAATCGGAGGTATAAGGTTGCCATTTACGGAAATGGGCTATCAGTGTGTTTTTTCATCAGAGTGGGATAAACATGCACAGCAGACCTATTTGGCTAATTTCGGTGAGATGCCGTTCGGTGATATAAGCAAGGAGTCCACAAAACAATTTATACCAAAGGAGTTTGATGTGTTGCTGGCTGGATTTCCATGCCAGGCATTCTCCATAATGGGCAAGCGAAGGGGGTTTGAAGACACGCGCGGTACGCTGTTTTTTGAGGTCGCTTCAATACTTGATAAGCATAAGCCAAAGGCTTTTTTGCTTGAAAATGTTAAGCAGTTGGTTTCTCATGATGGTGGTAAGACTTTTGAAACTATATTGAATTCACTCACTGATCTCGGGTATCATTTTAAATGGAAAGTCCTCAATGCATTGGATTTTGGACTTCCACAGAAGAGAGAACGTGTTATAATTGTCGGCTTCAGAGACAAGGGTTTGGTAGATGAATTTGATTTTAATTTTAAGCGAGTTCCTTACGATTTAGCACAGATTCTTGAGAATGATAGTGATGTGGATGAATCTCTTTTTGCCTCGGAGATGATTTACAATAAACGTATTGAGTCGACAAAGGGTAAACAGGTTTTCTATCCGTCGATATGGCATGAGAATAAGTCCGGCAATATTTCTGTGCTTGACTATGCTTGTGCCTTAAGGACAGGAGCTTCATATAATTATTTGTTGGTGAATGGCCGTAGGCGCCCATCATCGAGAGAGCTGCTTCGACTTCAGGGTTTCCCTGATACATATAAAATCGCTGTTTCCCATGGCGAAATACGTCGTCAAACGGGGAATAGCGTCGCTGTCCCCATGATTAGGGAGATAGCTAAGAAAATAGACAATATCCTTAAAAAATATTACAGATGAAACATCCTCGATTACGTGACGGACATAAGCTTGAAGCATCGGAGCTTTATCCTACAAATGAGATTCCAGATGACATTATCATCAAGATAGCGGGTTATTTCGCATATCTGCTTTACACCGGACGTAAAGATATTTCCGGGGAGGATTGGGGTGATGCTTTCGCAAGTGCGATTGGTGGGACCCATCTTGATTCTCCGGTGGGAATTGCCGATGTGGTGAGAAATAAAATGGCATGGTCAATGAAGACCGTAAAAAATTCAAATCCATTTACTGTAAAAAATGTTAGGCTTATCAGTGGCCGTTGTTCTCCTGATTATTCATACGGAATCACAGACCCTCATGAGGATATAGAGAAAACGGGTAGGGCAGTGCTGGGTATTTGGAATGAAAGAATTAATATCGCACACGACAATTATAACCCTGTAAGAACGTCTGTGTTAGTGCGTTCCGAGGATTGCCTCAGCTTTTGTCTTTTTGAGGAGGAAACCAATCGTTATCCTTCAAATAACTTTGTATGGGAAACGAATTCTAACGGGAATTTCATAGGTCGGAATGTGTCCACAGGAGCGGTGCAGTTTACATGGCAGCCTCATGGATCGCAGTTTACAATTCATACCGCAGTGCCTCAAAATGCTGTCAGATTCACTATTAAGAGACCTCCGATAATCTCCATGGAGAGTGTGTTGGATAGCATAAAATTTGATTCATCATGGGTTGAAATAATCCGCTAAGGTGTGTCGGTTGATGTTGTTCCGATGTGAAGATGACAAATTCTGTTTTCAGAGTAAGGGAATCGGTTGATTATTCGGTAAAGTTTTGTAACTTTGTCGGATAATTGAATTAATAAAGAATTGAATTAATAAAGAATTGTAATATGCTGGATTTCATCTATTGGAATGCCGACCCTATACTTTTTTCATTGGGACCGATAGCTATACGGTGGTATAGCTTGGCGTTTTTAGTGGGGTTTATTCTTGGATATAACATTGTGGCAAAGATGTTTCGCCATGAGGGTGCCCCGGAGCGTTGGCTCAGTATTCTGTTGGCATACGTGGTGATAGGCACCATCGTTGGCGCCCGTCTGGGTCACGTGTTCTTCTACAATTGGGACTACTATTCCCATCACCTCGGCGAGATAGTGAAAGTGTGGGAGGGGGGACTTGCGAGCCATGGCGGCACAATAGCCAATATCATCGCGGTACTGCTCTTTTCATGGTTCGTCTCGAGAAAGAACCCCAGCTGGACCTTCGACAAACTCGTGATTCCCATAGCGTTGGTGGGCGGACTTATCCGTCTCGGCAACCTTATGAACAGTGAAATATATGGTGATTACACTAATGTGGCATGGGGATTCGTATTCCTCCGCAACGGCGAGACCCTCGCTTCGCATCCCACTCAGATTTACGAGGCGTTGTGCTATTTCGCGCTCTTCGCCGTTTTGATGTGGATGTATTGGAAGAAGAATGCCCAGGAACGTCCATGGTTGATCACCGGCATATTCTTCATCGGCATCTTCCTGCCCCGTTTCCTGATCGAGTACATTAAAAACGTGCAGGAACCATGGGAACTGGAGATGGTGGAGAACTATGGATTGAATATGGGACAAGTGCTCAGCATTCCGTTCGTACTCTTAGGAGTCGGAATGGTGGTGTGGGCGATGACCCATAAGCGCCAGCCTTTCAAATATCCCGGCAAATACGCCGAGGAGTTGGAAGGAAAGGTTATAAAATAGAAAACCCCGCCCTATGGGAGTGCTCTATCAGCTGATAGTGGTGGCATTGCTGGTCTACGGCTGCTATCGAGGATACGTGAGAGGCATCACCGGACAAACAGACGCGGTGATGGGGATGGCGTTCGGCATTGTGGGGGCGTTGCTCCTCGGAAAGGACTTAACCCTTTACTTGGCGGAACGTTACCCGGCGACCACTGAGGGTGTGGATCCATGGTTCCTCCCCGGCACTCTCGCCACCGGCATCATTTATATGCTCTTTTATGGCATCTTCATGATTCCCGGCGGGATATTGCGCCGCATAATGTCGGTGTTCGGCAAAGGTGTGCTCAACGGCATCGCCGGCGCTTTGGTGGGATTGACAAAATATGCTATGGCAGTGAGCATCGCATACAACATAATCATAGGGATTGACAATGAGTCGGTGTTGCTGAAATATGCCAACGACAACGACGGTAATCTCTCGGAGGTGGTGATGCTGCTCTCTCCGGCACTTTTGGGGTGCGAAAGCTACGACATACTCGCCCATAAAATACAGATGAGCGAGGCGGCGAAGATATCGTGCTTTGGAGGTGAAACATTTAAAATAGAAAACGAAGAAAACAATAAATACGATGTTAAAGGTAAAAGATTTGCATGCTGAAATCAACGGCAAGGAGATTCTTAAAGGGATAAATTTGGAGATAAACCCCGGCGAAGTCCATGCTATCATGGGTCCCAACGGGTCCGGAAAGTCCACGCTTTCAATGGTGCTTTCCGGCAATCCAGCATATACCGTCACCGGCGGCGAAGCCACTTTCTGTGGTAAGAATCTGTTGGAGATGACCCCGGAGGTGCGTAGCCATGAGGGACTTTTCTTAGGCTTCCAATATCCTGTGGAGATTCCCGGAGTGTCGATGGTGAACTTCATGCGTGCCGCCATCAACGATAAACGCAAATATTTCGGACAAGAGCCTATGAGTGCCACCGATTTCCTCAAGCTTATGCGTGAGAAACGCGGCGTGGTGGATTTGGACAACAAACTTGCGTCGCGCAGCGTCAATGAGGGTTTCTCCGGTGGCGAGAAAAAACGCAATGAGATTTTCCAAATGGCGATGCTTGAACCGAAGCTCTCAATCCTCGATGAGACCGATTCCGGACTTGATATCGACGCTTTGAGAATTGTGGCTGGTGGTGTCAACAAACTTAAAACCGCCAACAACGCCACTATTGTGATTACCCATTACCAACGTTTGTTGGATTATATAAAGCCTGATTTCGTACATATCCTCTATAAGGGACGCATCGTGAAGACCGGTGGTCCGGAGCTTGCTTTGGAGCTTGAGGAGCGTGGATATGATTGGATTAAAGAGGCTGTGGATAAGGAATAAATTCAAGGATATGAGTGCATTAAATCAATATCTCGACCTTTATTCCTCTAATAAGGATTTGCTTAATTCCCATAGTGCGGGTGTCTTGAACACATCGCGCGCCGCCGCCGCACAGGTGCTTAGAGAGAAAGGACTCCCCAAGTTCGGCAGCGAACATTACGCGGTGACTGATTTGGAGAAAGTGCTTGCTCCCGACTATGGCGTGAATATGGCAAGGGTGAAAATTCCGGTGGATCCCGCGGCCTCTTTCCATTGCGATGTGCCGAATATGTCCACCGCCCTTTTCTTCTTGATTAACGACACGTTCGCCTGCGGCAAGCGTGCCGCCGACAACCTTCCCGAAGGCGTGGTGGTGGAGAGCCTTGCCACCGCGGCGGTTACGCATAAGGAGATCGTGGATAAATATTATGGCAAAGTGGCTGACGGCGCCAACGCGTTGGTGGCGTTGAACACCCTTTTGACCCAAGACGGCGTGTTCATCTATGTGCCCAAGGGTGTTGTGGTGGAGAAGCCCCTTCAGTTGGTGAATATCCTTCAAAACAATATGCCGCTTATGGCGGTGCGCCGTATGCTTATTGTGGTGGAGGATGACGCGGAAGCGCAACTTCTTGTGTGCGACCATACCCAAAATGCGGCTGTGGACTTCCTTGCCCTTCAGACCATAGAAATCGTGGCGGGGGTGAACGCCAAGTTCTCTATTTATGACCTTGAGGAGTCTTCGGAGAAAACCTCCCGCCTTTCCACATTGTATCTGCGCCAGGAACGTGACTCCGATGTGATGGTGGATGGAATCACCCTCTTCAATGGAAACACACGCAATGAATATTATTGCACATTCGCTGGAGAGGGTGCGAGCCTCAAGCTCTTAGGCATGGGAATTGAGGATAAGAACCGCCGTCTCGACACATATTCCCATATCTCGCATCCGAAGCCGAATTGCTATAGCAATGAGCTGTTCAAGTATGTCGCCGATGATGAGGCGGTGTGCGGTTTCGAGGGACGAATTTATGTGGCTGAGGGTGCGCATGGCACCAATTCGTATCAAGCCAATAGAAATATCCTCGCCAGCAGCGAGGCTCGCATCTACAGTAAACCGCAGTTGGAGATTTACAATGATGACGTGAAGTGCTCCCACGGCAGTGCCATAGGTCAGCTTGATGAGACTCAGATATTCTATATGCGCACCCGCGGTGTCGATATTCATCAAGCTAAGTTGCTGTTGAAACAAGCGTTTATGGCTGATGTGATCGAAGGAGTGCGTCTCTCCTCATTGAAAGACAGATTGAAAATGCTCGTGGAGCACAGATTTTTAGGTGATAAAAGCGCCGGATGTGGCACGTGCAACGCCGGATGCGGAAACATACAATGAAAATGGATATTGAAAAGATAAGAGAGGAGTTCCCCATTCTTGAACGCACGGTAAACAAGCGTCGCCTTGTATATCTTGACAACACCGCCACTTCGCAGACACCGAAGCGGGTGGTGGATGCGATTGAGAGTGCTTATCTTCATACCAAAGCCAATGTACACCGCGGTGTACACACGCTCTCGCAGGAGGCTACCGATTTGCAGGAGCACACACGCCGCATGGTGAAGGATTATATCAACGCCGATTCCATAGAGGAGGTGATTTTCACACGCGGCACCACGGAGGGCGTGAACCTCGTGGCTGCAACCTTCGGACAGCGTTTTAAAAAGGATGATGAAGTGATACTCACCGTGATGGAACACCATGCCAACATAGTGCCGTGGCAGTTATTGCAGGCACGTGTCGGCATAGTTATCCGCGTGGTGGATATCAATGATAAAGGTGAGTTGGATATGGAACTGTATCGTTCCTATTTCAACGAGCGCACAGTGATGGCGTGTTTCGCTCATGTGAGCAACGTGCTCGGCACTGTCAACCCTGTAAAGGAGATGATAGACTATGCCCATTCCAAGGGTGTCGCCGTTTTGGTGGACGGAGCGCAGGCTTCGCCGCATATACGCTTGGATATGAAAGCATTGGATTGTGACTTCTATGTGTTCTCGTCCCATAAGATGTATGGTCCCACAGGTGTGGGTGTGCTTTATGGTAAACGCCATCTTTTGGATGAGATGCCCCCCTATCAGGGTGGTGGCGAGATGATTAAGCATGTGAGCTTCTCCGGCACCACTTTCGCCGACTTACCCTTTAAGTTTGAGGCGGGCACCCCCGATTTCGTGGATATCGCCGCATTTTCGAAGGCATTGGAATTTATTCAAGAGATGGGCGTGGAAAATATCGCCGCGCATGAGGAACGTTTGCTCGCCATTGCCACGGAGGGATTACGCGGCATCGACGGAATACGAATCTTTGGTGAGGCGAGCCACAAAAGTGCCGTCCTCTCCTTCTTGTTGGGTAGGGCGCATCCCTATGATGTGGGACTCTTCCTCGATAAAATGGGAGTGGCGGTGAGAACCGGACACCATTGCGCGCAGCCGCTTATGGACCGTCTCGGCATCCCCGGCACTGTTAGGGCTTCGTTCGCGGTCTACAATACCGAGGAGGAGGTGGCTATCTTCATTGACGCAATGAAACGTATCGCCGATATTCTCCGATAAAGGTTATAGAAAAAATTTTGTAAAACTTAAAACTATTCAACATGAAAAGAATCTCAGTCATAGTGGCGTTGGTGTCAATGTTCACGTTTGCTGGTGATGTGGGTGGTCTGTGTGGCGGAATGCGCGCTGATGCCGCAGTGCTTGCCGCACCCTATCAGGCTCCGGTGTCCCCCTTGGAGCAACTTTTGCTCACCCAGGATGGCATCGCCGGAGTGAAGACGGGCATCAACTATAAGTCCCTTCCAAAATCCGTCGCCGGAGTATATGATAAGATGACCGTCGTCACGGAGTTTAATGAGATGGAGGGGGAGAACTATACCTCAATCGAATTTACCCTTAAGGGGGTTAGTATGTTCTCCGCCAATGCGTATGAGGATGGCGTGATATATCATGTCAGTCTTGAGTCTTCGAAGATTAAAGCGAAGGTGGGCAGCTATATTGTGGGACTTGGGGATTCAATCTCACGTGTGAAGAGAATCCCCGGAGTGACCATGGATAGAGATGGATATGGATACTATATCTATCAAAATATGTGGTTCGATGTCGACATAAATGGGAATATAGTAAGTATCTCGCTGGGATCCCCCTTTATGTAGCGGAAGCATCACTTTTGCGGATTGTATAAATTACGAATCGTCTAACTTACGAACTATTTAACTTTAAGCAATAATATTATGGAAAGTTTATTTTGGATAGTTCCGATATCTTCAATCCTGGCTCTTGTGCTCGCATGGTATTTCTATGTGGGCATGAAGCGTGAGGATGAGGGTACGGAGCTGATGAGAAAAATCGCGGCACACGTCCGCAAGGGTGCCATGTCTTATTTGAAGCAGCAATATAAGATTGTGGGCATCACTTTCTTGGCGTTAGTGATTCTTTTCTCGATAATGGCTTATGGATTCGGTTTGCAGAATCCATGGGTTCCTGTGGCATTCCTCACCGGTGGTTTCTTCTCCGGACTCTCCGGATTCTTGGGAATGAAAACCGCTACTTTCGCATCGGCGCGCACCGCCAATGCGGCACGTCAGTCACTTAACCGCGGACTTAAGGTCGCTTTCCGCAGCGGCGCTGTGATGGGTCTTGTGGTAGTGGGTCTTGGATTGCTTGACATCTCATTTTGGTATCTTTTGCTAACATGGCTTGTGGATCTCAGTGGCACCGCCAAGTTGTGCATGATCACCACCACCATGCTCACATTCGGTATGGGAGCCAGCACTCAAGCCCTCTTCGCCCGTGTGGGTGGCGGTATTTACACCAAAGCCGCCGACGTTGGTGCCGACCTTGTTGGTAAGGTGGAGGTGGGTATCCCGGAGGATGACCCACGCAATCCCGCGACTATCGCCGACAATGTGGGCGACAACGTAGGTGACGTGGCAGGTATGGGAGCCGACCTTTATGAGTCTTACTGCGGCTCTGTCCTCGCCACCGCCGCGCTCGGAGCCGCCGCTTATGTGGGCACCGACATGGTTGAGGAACAGACTAAAGCTGTGTTGGCGCCTATGATGATCGCCGCCGTGGGTATTATCCTTTCAATCATCGGTATTTTCACCGTAAGAACAAAGGAGAACGCCACCATGAAGGATCTCCTCGGTTCCCTCTCATTCGGCACAAACTTAAGTTCTCTGCTTATCGTTGGAGCCACATTCCTTATTATGTGGCTGCTGAATATCAGCAATTGGGCATTGATAAGTTGCTCGGTGGTTGTAGGCTTGTTGGTGGGCATTGTGATTGGAAGATCCACAGAGTACTACACTTCGCAGTCCTATAAGCCGACTAAGAAGCTCGCTGAGAGCGGCACCACCGGTCCCGCCACAGTGATAATCTCCGGCGTGGGTCTCGGCATGGTCTCCACAGCGGTTCCCGTAGTGGCGGTGGTGGTAGGTATCATCCTCGCTTATTGGTTCGCCTCCGGTTTTGATTTCTCCAACGTGGCTATGGGCCTCTATGGTATCGGAATCGCCGCCGTAGGTATGCTTTCCACTCTTGGAATCACTCTTGCAACTGATGCTTATGGGCCTATCGCCGACAACGCCGGCGGTAACGCTGAAATGAGCGGTCTCGGCGCGGAGGTGCGTAAACGTACTGACGCTCTCGACTCCCTCGGCAACACCACTGCCGCCACCGGCAAAGGTTTTGCCATAGGTTCCGCGGCGCTCACAGGTTTGGCTTTGCTCGCATCTTATATCGAGGAGATTCGTATCGGTCTTGAACGTTTAGGCACTGAGACTGTGAGAATTGGTGAGAACATCGTGGAGACAGCGCAACTAAAGACAGCCACATTCACCGATTTCATGCATTGGTATGACGTGACATTGATGAACCCGAAAGTGCTTGCCGGAATGTTTATCGGCGCTATGATGGCGTTCCTGTTCTGTGGATTGACCATGAACGCCGTAGGTCGCGCCGCCGCCCACATGGTGGAGGAGGTTCGCCGTCAGTTCCGTGAAATAAAGGGTATCCTCACAGGTGAGGCTGAACCTGACTATGCGCGATGCGTGCAAATCTCCACAAAGGGCGCGCAGCGTGAGATGGTCTTCCCCTCAGTGTTGGCTATTATAATTCCTATCGCCACCGGTTTGATTTTCGGTGTCCCCGGAGTCATAGGTCTTCTCACCGGAGGACTCTCCGCAGGATTCGTTCTCGCCATATTCATGGCTAATGCCGGAGGCGCGTGGGATAATGCTAAGAAATATATCGAAGAGGGTAACTTCGGAGGAAAGGGAAGCGATGTGCACCGTGCCACCGTGGTTGGTGACACCGTCGGTGATCCCTTTAAGGATACATCCGGTCCCAGCCTTAACATCCTCATCAAATTGATGTCTATGGTCGCCATAGTCATGGCGGGACTAACTGTCTGCTGGAGCCTCTTTTAATTGATAAAAAATGGCGGAGAATTTGATTATCCTCCGCTCAAAAATAATACCGGGGAATTTGATTATTCTCCGGTATTTTCTTTCTGCTTTCTGCACCAAAGCATCTGTTTCTTAGCGTAGACCCGCGTGTTCTTTTGCAGTCGTGACACCGCTTCATCAAGGGTCATTGTTCCGTCGAAATAAGCGAACAGCTCTTTGAACCCTACGGTGTTGAGTGAATTGAGGTGGCGTTTGGGATATACGCTCCGCGCCTCTTCCAAGGCCCCCGCCTCCATCATCATCTCCACACGCCTGTTGATGCGGTCGAAGAGTGTTTCCCGCGGTGGCATGAGGAGTATTTTCTCAATCTCAAATGGTCGCTTTTTGCGTGTCCCTGTTCGCAGGGATGTGTATGTGCGTCCGGCGGTGCGGATTATCTCCACGGCGTGGAGCACCCGCTTGATATTGTTGCGGTCAACGATGTCGTAGTATTCCGGATCGAGGCGCAGCAGCTCCGTCAGAAGCCATTCCTTGCCGCGTTCCTCATACTCCTCCACCGTTTCACGGCGGATATTCTCCGGCACGGTGGGTATGTCGTCAATCCCGTTGCACAGTGCGTCGACATACATCATAGAGCCGCCGCACACTATCGCGTCGTCGCGCCTGGTGAATATATCCTCCAATAGCGTCAGCGCACGCTCCTCGAAGAGGGAGGCGGAGAAATATTCCTCCAGCTCCAGCTCTTCAAGAAGATGGTGCTTCACTCCGCGGCGTTCCTCCATTGTCGGCACCGCAGTGAGTATCGGGATATGTCGGTATATCTGCCGGGAGTCGGCGCTGATCACCTCCGTGTCGAGTTCCAGCGCTTTCTCCACAGCAAGAGCCGACTTCCCGGAGGCTGTCGGCCCTGATATTACGATAAGTCGCTTACGGCTCATTGTAAACAAGCTGTTATTATCTTTCCGCTACGATTCGGCAGATGTTCACCACAACCTCTTCGGCTTTCTGCATTGAGCGGATAGGCACAAATTCGAAGCGTCCGTGGAAGTTGAGACCACCGGCGAAGATATTCGGACAAGGAAGACCCTTGAAAGACAATTGCGCGCCGTCTGTGCCGCCACGGATAGGCTGCACTTTGGGTGTCACTCCGCAGTCCTCCATCGCTTTTTGTGCGATGTCGATCACGTGCATCACCGGCTCTATTTTCTCGCGCATATTGTAGTATTGGTCTTTAATCTCCACAGAGCAGCATCCGGGGAATTCGGTGTTGGTCTTGCGTACAAGATGTTCTATCTCGCGTTTACGATTCTCGAAGCGTGCGCGGTCGTGGTCACGGATGATATACACAAGCTCCGCTTTCTCCACGGTGCCCTTGATATCCACAAGGTGGTAGAATCCTTCATAACCCTCCGTGTGTTCGGGAGTTTCCCAACGCGGAAGCATTGTGATGAATTGGTTGGCTATGCGTATGGCGTTGAGCATCTTGTGTTTGGCGTAGCCGGGGTGTACGTTGCGCCCTTTGATTGTAACTTTCGCCGACGCGGCGTTGAAGTTCTCATATTCCAACTCTCCAATTGCGCCGCCATCCATGGTGTATGCGAACTCGCATCCGAATTTCTCGACATCGAATTTATGCGCTCCGAGACCGATCTCCTCGTCGGGGTTGAATCCGATACGTATTTTGCCATGTTTTATTTCGGGGTGTTCCTGGAGATAAGCTATGGCGCTGATGATTTCAGCCACGCCGGCTTTGTCGTCCGCTCCGAGGAGGGTGGTGCCGTCGGTGACAATGAGATCCTCACCTTTATAGTCAAGTAACTCGGGAAAATCAGAGGGGGAGAGCACAATATTAGCCTCTTGGTTGAGTACGATATCTTTTCCGTCATACTCTTTGACAATGCGCGGATTGACATTCTTTCCCGACATATCGGGGCTTGTGTCCACATGGGCGATAAAGCCTACGGTAGGCACCGCTTTGTCGATGTTGGAGGGTAGGGTCGCCATTAGATATCCGTTCTCATCAAGGCTTATCTCTTCGAGATTCATCTCGGTGAGCACATCTTTCAAATGACGTACGAACACCATCTGACCCGGAGTGGACGGGGTGAGATTTGTGAGCTCATCGCTCTGGGTGTCGTATTTGACATAGTCTAAAAAACGATCTATTACTGTCATGGTCGATTTGGTTTATTTCTGCAAATTTAACCCTATTTCTTCGATTATCATTTATTTCTGTTCCATTTTTTGCGTGTTTGTGGAATTTTTTCACCCTTTAATCATGTGGCGACAATAAAAATCACTATTTTTGTAACCTTATTATTCAAAAGTAAACGAATAGAATATTCAAAAGTAAACAATAGAATAATCAAAAGTAAACGAAATACTGATGAACAAAACTCTTATCACAATGATGGC
>CAYQMV010000020.1:0-2029 GCA_964418705.1 uncultured Sangeribacter sp. | reverse complement strand
AATAATCAAAAGTAAACGAAATACTGATGAACAAAACTCTTATCACAATGATGGCGGGCTTGGGACTCTATGCGTCTGCATCCGCCGCCACCGCCGACTACCGTGTCGTGCCGCTTCCGGCGGAAATAAATGTCACCGCCGGAGCTAAAAGTTTCATGCTCAATAAGGAGACTCAGATATGCTGTGCGGAGGAGTTGGCGAGCGATGCCCGAATGCTTCAGCAATATCTTAAAGATCTTACGGGTTTTGAGTTGAACGTAAGATATGGCGTATCGGGGATTGAGAACGCCATTTATCTGTCTGTGGCATCCACCGACACCCTTTCTGACGCTTATTCGCTGACGGTCTCCCCTTGTTGTGTTGATATAAAGGGGGTGGGTCCCGACGGACTCTTCTTCGGAATACAGACGCTGCGCAAGTCGATAGGTGTGGATCCTGTGGACGCCAAAGGGGTGGTGGAACTCCCTTGTGTGGAGATTAAAGACACGCCCCGTTATTCTTATCGCGGTATGCACCTCGATGTGAGCCGTCATTTTATGTCGGTGGCTGATGTGAAGGAATACCTCGACATAATGGCGTTGCACAATATCAATCGTTTCCATTGGCACCTCACCGATGACCAAGGATGGAGAATTGAGATTAAGTCGCATCCCGAGTTGACGGAGAAGGGTTCCTGGCGCAAGGAAACCATGGTTGCTAAAAATTGGGGCGAATTTGACGGTACACCATACGGAGGTTTCTATACTCAGGATGAGATTCGCGACATTGTTAAGTATGCCGCCGACCGTCATATCACTGTTATTCCGGAGATAGACCTTCCGGGACACATGCAGGGCGCTCTCCACTGCTATCCCAATTTGGGGTGTACCGGAGGCCCTTATGAGGTTTGGACTCAGTGGGGTGTCAGCGATGATGTGCTATGCCCCGGCAACGAGGAAGTGTTTAAATTCCTTGAGGATGTGTTTACCGAAATCATGCAGATGTTCCCCTCCGAATATATCCATATCGGTGGAGACGAGTGTCCGAAGGTGAGATGGAAGGATTGCCCTAAATGCCAGCAACGCATCGCCGAGCAGGGAATAGTGGGTGATGATGAACATTCCGCCGAGGAGTACCTCCAAAGCTATGTGATTAAACGCATAGAGAAATATCTCAACGACAACGGCCGCCGCATTATCGGATGGGATGAAATCCTTGAGGGTGGTGTCAGTTCCACCGCCACGGTGATGTCGTGGCGCGGTGAGGAGGGTGGCAAATATGCCGCCGGAATCGGCAACGATGTGATTATGACTCCCGGGGGATACTGCTATTTCGACCACTATCAGAGCGAGGATACGGAGCATGAACCCCTTGCGTTCGGTGGATACACTCCTTTGGAGAAGATTTATGGCTATGATGCCACTCCGGCGGAACTCACTCCGGAGCAGGCGAAACATATCTTAGGTCTCCAAGCTAATCTGTGGACTGAATATATACATGATATGCGTCATGCGGAGTATATGGTTTTGCCGCGCCAAGCCGCTTTGGCGGAATCTCAATGGTGCGATCCCTCCGCTAAATCATATCCCGACTTCTTGCAACGTCTGCAACGCCTTGAACGTTTCTATGACCTCTATAACTACAACTATCGCAAAGGTTTCTCAAAATAAACTTGAATCGGTAGGATAGAAGAGGCGTAGGTAACACTCTTGGATATAGAAAACGCCCACAGAGTCACCAATCGGTGGCTTTGTGGGCGTATCGTTTTTATTTTCTGTTATCTCTAAGATTATTTTACTATGCTTATTTCACAAGGTATTTCTTTCCTTTGGCGATATAGATGCCGGGAGTGACATGAATAGAGCCGCCATTACCTTTTTGATTGTAGATTTTTGGTTCATAACGTTGGTTTTTCATTAATGTTTGATTACCTGATAAATAGAGCTGACATAACCCTACATTTATTTAACGCTTTAAGTTTTGAAATTGTTCTGAATATTTAAAAATTTTAATTTAGTATTTTTTAAAGTTGTTTCTATTTTTTTACAAG
>CAYQMV010000019.1:1482-35917 GCA_964418705.1 uncultured Sangeribacter sp. | reverse complement strand
ATTGCGGCGGAGCCCTAAAAAATAATAAACCAATGAAAGCATTGTCAATACAGCAATTCCCTGGAGTTTTTTGAAAAAAGATCAAATCGTTACACTGAACAATATTGGTCAGGAGGTACTTGCTCAAGGATTTGAAACCAATATTCCATGGGAGATATTCTCCGAAGAAGATCTGAAATTTGATTAATGGAGAAGCAAACCGTCTCCGTAAGGCAGTGTGACCTACGGAGATTGGAACGTTTACGCCGCAATACTTGGCATTCGATTTGTGCCCACATTCATGTATGCCATGCGCTGAAAGCGTAATCTTCTTAGAGACAGAGCATATTCCGAAAAACAGCGCACCCCGGACTTCTAAAGCCGGGGTGCGTCCTATTTCAGTTATGTTGATAGTGTTACTTCACTGAGAATTTGAGGATTGGCGCCGCCATGAGGTCGGCGTGGGTGATGCGGTAGGTGTTGAGCTTCTTGCCGCCGAGGGTGATGGCGGTGATTATGCCTTGCGCCGCGGTGGCTGCCGAAGAACCCTCTGCCGGAGTTTTCTCAATCACTATCTCTCCGTGGTTTATGTCGATGCGGTCGAAGAGGGGGGTGGTCAGCGTGTAGTACGGCTCCCCCGGGGTGTCGGGGTAAAGTCCCATCATTGAGAACACCGCCCATGCCGACATAGTGCCGGTGTCGTCGTTGCCGGGAATGCCGTCGGGAGCGTTGTGGAAATGCCTCTTCAGCAACTCAGACACACGCTGCTGCGTGCGCCATTCCTCGCCGGGGATGCGGCTGTAGAGGTAGGGATACGCTATGTCCGGCTCGTTGGAGGGGTCGTAAAGCCCCTCATCGAACACCTTGTTGAGCTTCTCCACGAATTTGCGGTTGCCACCCATGAGCTTAATCAACCCCGGGATGTCGTGCGGCACATAGAACGTGTAGTTCCATGCCGACCCTTCGTGGAATCCCACTACCGGCTCGAAGTTCTCCCCTTGGCAAGGGTCGAAGGGGCTGAGGAAGGTGCCGTCGGCGTTGAGGGGGCGCAGCGTGCCGCTCTCCTTGGAATAATAATGCTTATAGCCCAGCGAACGTTGGCGCAACTGCTTTGCGAACTCCTTGTCGCCGTAGTCGTCGGCAAGCCATGCCAGTGCATTGTCCGCCACATAATATTCCAGGGCGTGCGCCACGGAATTGTCTCCGGAGAGGTCGCCGGCGAAGTATCCCAAGGGGATGTAGCCCTTTTCGATGTACGGGTCGATGTCGGGACGCAGCGGATTATCCTTTCCCGGAGTGGTTGCGGAACGCTTCATGGCGGCGTATGCCTGGTCCATGTCGAAGCCGCGCAGCCCTTTGCGCCAGCTGTCCACGATCACGGGAATCGCCGGATCCCCCTCCATGGTGAAAGTTTCCCTGCCGTAGAGTTCCCATTTGGGGAGCCATCCGCTCTCGCGTGATATTTCCACCATGCTTTGCAGCATATCATTCTGCCGCTCCGGATAGACGAGCGTCAGCAGTTGGTGGAGATTGCGGTAGGTGTCCCATAGCGAGAAAACAGTGTAGCGGTCGCGCCCTTTCTCCACGGTTGCGTCGGAGAACCCTCCCGCTACGGGGTATTCTCCGTTCACATCGTTGAGGATGTTGGGGTGGATGAGGGAATGATATAAAGCAGTGTAGAAGATGGTGCGTTCATCATCGCTGCCACCCTCCACCTGTATGCGGTTGAGGTCGTCTGCCCAGCGCGTGCGTGCGTTGGCGAGTATCTCGTCGAAGGATAGCCCCTGCTGCTCCTTCTCCAAATTCTCGCGCGCGTTGGCTGTGGAAACAAAAGAGATTCCCATGCGCACCTCCACGGATTCCCCCGGGGCGAGGTCCTCGAATGTGAACCAATATCCTATGTCGTCGCCGGAGAGCTCGCGTCCGTAGTTGGTGTAGAGTTTATACGTGCCGTTGTCGGGAGTCCATTCCGCCTCCACGTCCGTCATTTCGCGTTGCATCTTCCAATAGCCCGCCGCCGTAGGCTTTTTTGTGACCCTCATCACGAAGTATATGGGGAACACCGCTTGTGGGTTGTAGCAGAAAGTGCCGAGGAGCTTTGATCCCTCGATTTCTGTGTCGCTCACACGGCGCACGGTGGCGCCGCTCTCGTTGGTGAGGCCCTCACCGAGATTGATGAGGATGTTACCCTTTCCGCCGGGGAATGTGTAGCGTTCGGCGGAGCTGCGTGTGGTGGCGGTGACTTCGGTGAGTATGTCGTATTTTGTAAGTTTTGCGGAATAGTATCCCGGAGATGCCTTTTCGTCGCTGTATGTTGAGCCATATTGGGTGTAGTCGGGATTCACCTCGCCGGTGGTGGCGATGGTCAGTAGCGCACCCATGTCGGGACATCCCACGCCGCTGAGGGCGGCGTGCGCATAGCCGGTGAAGAAGGAGTTGGTGGTGTCGTAGGGGGTGGACCACCATCGTTTATCCTTGTCGTAGCGGTTGAGGTCGGATCCCATCACGTTGAATGGCACCACCGCCATCATCCCGTTGGGGGTCACCGCTCCGGGGTTGGTGGTTCCGAAATTAGTGGTTCCGATGAATGGGTTCACCCATTGCAGTACGGAGGTGTCCGCCGACGTCGGACCTACCCCGGCATAGGTGGTGACACCCATGCCGAGGATAGCCGATGCGGATAATATGAGTCGACGAATTGTCATCATCGTATTAATCTGTCGTATTTTAATCTTTGCCGTATTAACTAACGGGGCAATTTTAAACTATTACGTTTTGTGAACTCTACGATTTCGGAGATATGTCCGAAAGCGAGGCATACGGAAGTGTCGGCGGCGCCGTAGTAGACAGCCACTCTGTCGCCGTCGGTGAGGGCGGCGCAGGGGAACACCACGTTAGGCACGTCCCCGGCGAGTTCGTATGCCGCGGCGGGAGCCAACAGATAGGGTTGGGTGCGGAAAAGCACCTTTGAGGGGTCGTTGCGGTCGAGGATCGCCGATCCCATGGAGTAGCGGTAGCCGTTGCATGTGCGGATCACTCCGTGATAGAAAATCAACCAGCCCTCCTCTATGGCGATGGGCACCGCTCCGGCGCCTATTTTAAGGCATTGCCATGCGCTCTCTTCAAACGGGGTGGCTTTCATCACGCAGCGGTGCTCACCCCAATATTTCATGTCGGGGCTGTAGCTGATGAATATGTCGCCGAAGGGTGTGTGTCCGTTGTCGCTGGGGCGGCTGAGCATGGCATATTTACCGTTGATTTTCTCGGGGAAGAGCACACCGTTGCGGTTGAAGGGGAGGAATGCGTTCTCGCATTGGAAAAACTCCTTGAAGTCGAAAGTGTAGCCGATGCCGATTGTGGGCCCGTTGTATCCGTTGCACCATGTGATCCAATAGCGGTCCTCGATCCAGGTGACTCTGGGGTCGTATTTATAGTCCGACTCAATCATCTCGGTGTTGCCCGCTTGGAATTTTATGGGGTCATGCTCTATCATCCAGTTCACGCCGTCGGCGCTGAATCCGGCGAAGATATTCATCTGCACGGCGCGGTTGTCGCAGCGGAACACTCCGGCGTAGCCGCCGTTGAAGGGCACTACGGCACTGTTGAAGATAGAATTGGATGTGGGGATGGCGTAGCGGTCGATGATGGGGTTCTCACTGAAACGCCACATCACATCGGTGCATCCTGCCGGACGTTCTTGCCACGGCATTTGGGCTTTGTTGCTTTCCATAATGATTATATTAAAAAATTAGGGTGGCGCGCGGGCGCCGGTGCATTATTTATTATTGTCGATTTGGGAGAGGGCGAAAGCGTAGGCTCCCACGGAGATCGCTTTGCTCGCACCGAGTTTGGAGATCGCCACTCCGATGCGTTTCATCGGATCGTAGGTGGTGTATTTCTCTGTGCCGTAGATTTTGAGACGGCGGCTCTCACCCTTGGCTAATTTCTCGAATTGCGAGTCGTCGTCAAGGTCGAAGACCTCCATCTGCACCCTTCTGACGGCATCGCCGCCGATGGTGGAGATTTCGGAGCGCATCTCTTTGAGGAGCGAGGGCATGATATATTTTTTTGCGGCGGTGATTCCCCCTCCGATCACAATGAGACCGTCGGTTAGTTGCGCGGCGGTGGCGATTGCGTCGCCGGCGACTTCGCCGAACTCGGCGAACGCGGCTTTCGCCGCCTCTTGGTCACCTTGGAGGGTGCCGTCGGCGATGGCGCAGATATCCTTAGGCTCGAATTTATGATCGGTGTCGCCTGATTTCTCGGCGTACACGCGTTTCACGGCGCGTACAGCCACGCCCTCTTCGGCGATCCATTCGGGATGTTTCTTGTGGCGCAGACAGAATGTCTCCACGCAGGAGTTGTCACCGCGGTTAAGCTCGCCGTTCACCACCATTCCCACACCGAATCCGGTGCCGAATGTGTAACCTAAAAGGTTACGGTAACGTTTGTTGCTCCCGGCTTTCTCAAGGCGGTCGTTGACCTCGGGGAGGATGCCGCAGAGAGCTTCACCGAAGGCGTAGAGGTCTCCATCGTTGTTGATGAACACGGGGATGCCGAATTTCTCCTCAAGGAAGGCTCCGAGAGCCACACCCTCGCGGAAGGAGGGGAAGTTGGGGAGGAATCCGCCGATAATGCCGTTGGGATAGTCGGCGGGACCGGGGAACGCGAAGCTTATAGCCACCGGGGCGGCGTCTAATTTATCGATGATTTCGGAGAAGCCTTTCACCATTGTCTGCAAGCAGAGGTCGAGGTCGTGGGCGTTGGAGGGGTGGGAGACCGGCTCCACTATATATTCACACCCGCGCATGGCTCCGAACACGAGGTTGGTGCCCCCGGCGTCGAGGGTGATCACTATTCTTTGGTCGTTGTTGTACATTGCAATGAAATTATAGTTTTCCTATATTTATTGAACGCTGTATCTCACGTATTATTATGTATATAGGGGCACACGTGACGGTGCGCCCCTATAACGTTTTATATGTCGGCGGCGGGGGTGTCGGAATGGTGTTCCGCCATGCGTCGCCGCCGTGTCATGATTACCAATCTTTGGAATATTTCACGCCGTCGAATACCACGTCGTCGTTGAAGTATCCTTTAGCTACGTTGCGAAGGGCGCTCATCTGCGAGCCCTCGAAGTTGCTGCGGTTGGGATCCAAGGAGAATACCATGTGTGAGCCGTAGCCTTGGTTCCAGAATCCCGCCAATGCCTCGGCGGTTTGTGTTCTGCCGTAGTTCAACTCCTGCGACGCCATACCCATATTGTATTTGGGAAGTCCGGGATAGTTGGAGGTCAGGTCGAAAGTTCTTCCGTAGTCATGGAGTGCGAAGTCCACGTAATCGCCGGGGAGAACACCATCGACGGATACAAGGCTTGTGATGTCGCCGTAGACGTAAACGACGTTCCAACGCTCAGGTTGGATTTTCTTGATTTCATACATCAATCGGGATGCAGCCTCTTTGCTGGGCTCCACGAAACCCGCGGGCGCGGGGGTGATGGGGGAGGAGTACTCATCATCGTAGAACACGCCGTCGAGCTTGTAGGCGTCGCAGAGGGCTTTCACCTCACGGGCGAAGTCGCGCGCTGTCGCGTCAGACAAGTTGGTGAGGGCGGAGCGGTCGTGGTTGCCGAGCAAGCCGAGGATCACTTTGATGCCGTGGTCTTGAAGGGGTTTGATGTATTTCTCGCGGTTGTCGAGAAGGGCTTGGATATTCTCGTTGCAGCTGACGTATACGCGTCCGGTCTCGGAGTTGTAGTTGATATTGGCGGAGAAAAGCACCACCGCGTCAAAGAGATATTTGCCGGAGCTTGCGAGACGGAAAGAGAGGTTTCCGAGCGGGTTGGCGTCGTTGACCTCCATACAGCTGAAGATTGTGGCACCGGTCACGGTGTTGCCGTCAGCGTCCACGCCTGTTTTCGCACAGTCGGGGAGTGAGGTGAGGTCTTTGACAAAGATGAGACGTGTGGTGTCGAGATTGCCGAGTGTCGCGTCGCCGCCGTTGACGGTGGCGCGGAGGGGAATCACGTAGGTCACGTCATTCTGAAGCGCGCTGCCGCTGGTCACGCTCACGGTGATCGCGGAGGAGACTTTGCTTCCCGCCGCGAGGGTGGCGATTCCATTGTCGGAGATAGTCACGAGGTTCTGGGGGAACGCGGTGTAGGATGTGTTTTGCGCCGCATTGTAGTCCTCCAGGGCGGTGAGGTCGTAGGTGAATCCTACTTTGCACTCTCTTTTTGCGGAGGTGGTGGCGTTGAGTTGCAATGTCATGCTTCCCGCTTGGTGGAACTCCAGAGTGGAGTATGTGCGTTTGCCTTGCGCGTCGGTCACATAGATCATCTCATCGGAGGAAGCCGGTTGGTAGCGGGAGTCGTCCTCGGAACCGATCACGATATCCTCGCTGCAGGAGGTGAGACATGCTCCCACCACAGCCGCAAATGATAATAGCTTATATAGTTTCATTTAAATTTATCTCTTCTTTAAATTTATCTTTTAATTTAATTCTATCTTTGCGATGGATTGAATTAATTTTCAGGAAGTTCCACGGAAACCCATTCGAGAGTCTCGTTGGAGAGCATATCGTATCCGTTCACATAGTCGTGGACGAGTTTTCCGGCGCCCTCGTTGAATTTCCAATAAGCGGTGAGACCGTTTGCGGCGGTGTCCACGGTGTAGAAGTAGTTGGATGTCAAGAACTCCTCGGGGGTGAGCACGCGGTTCCAGATACGGGCCTCGGAGATGTAGCCGTCGAAGAAGCGGCTGTTGCTGTAGGATTTTCCGATGAGGAAGTTGTTGGAGTTCCAATCCACGGCGTTGCGGAAGCTGGTGTATTGAGTGTCACCCTTCTTTATACCGTTGAAGTACACGTCCACGGCTCCGGTGGCGCTATCGTATGTGATGGAAAGGAATGTCCATTTTCCTGTTTCCAGACGCCAAGCTGAGTCGGTGACGTTGCCGTTGGATGTCGCCACTTGGAGCTGCGAGGGGTCGAGACCTGCGTCGCCGAAGCGGAAGAGGAAGTATCCCTCGATACCCATGAATGTGGAGATGCCGGCCTCATGTCCGGTGCCGCTCATGTCGTTGGGGTAGAGGAGGGCCTCCACTGTCATTTGGGTGAGGTTGCCCAACGCTGTGGCGCTGCCGGGGTTGGAGAGCTCAAGATAGTTTTGGTTGATATCCGCCACCACATTGATAAGCGCGGCGCCTTTGACTACGAAGTAGGAGGTACGGTTGCTTGTCAGGATGGGGAGCTCGCTGTCGGCGATAGTCACCGGGAGCACGTAGGTTGTCTCCCTATCCAAGGAGGTGAGGTTCACAAACGCCACCTCAAGCTCTGTGGAGGTCACACCGCCGCGTGAAATCACCACGCTCGGGTTGTCGATGCGGTAGTTGGCGGTGGGGAGGGCTATGGCGTTGTCGGAGTAGATGGCGTTGTATGCGTCCACCATCGAGGGATCCGCTTTATAGGTGACTGTCAAGTCGTGGTCCAAAGGCATGGCGATAGCCGCTTGGAGGGTGCGTGTCTCCTCGTTCTCGCCTTGGAGAAGGATTGTGCTAAGTTTCTCGGAGGCGTTGTCAAACACTTTGTTGTCGAAAGTCTCCATATCATCTTGGCAGGAGCTTAAAAGACCCGCTGCAAGAAATGCCATCGGAAGAATATATTTTGTTTTCATGATGGTATGCTATTTAACGAGAGGGTTAACAGAAGTGATAAGATTACGAGTGAAGGGGAATACGAACGAGGGATTGTAGTAATCGCGTTCGATGTTAATCACGCCCACGCCGGCGGGACGCGCGCCCTGCGCCCATTGGGCGAGACCGTTGAGTGCGTAGTCGCCGTTGCTGAGCCAGCCGGTGGCTTTGTCGTCAGTCTGAGTGGTGGATGCCGCGAGCGCCAATTTGTTGGCGGGCACGCCGTCCACGGATGCCATCGACATGAGCATATCGAAAGCGTCGGTGCCGCTGACGCTCAAAGCGTCGGAGAGGAAGATCACACGGCAGTCGGAGAGGATGCTCTTGTCGAGGAGGTTCTCCGGTTTACCGAAGAAGGTGAGGCTCATGCCGCTGTTTTGCGCTTTCCAATCGGTGATCGCTTTGATGAAAGTCTGTTGAGTGGCGGTGTAGGAGGCTAGTTCCTCACTGGAGAGGTGGAGGGTGGATTTGCCGTCGTAAGCCACGCAGATTCCGTCGAACTCATATTGGGCGGCGTAAGACAAAGCAGTCTTGACGGAGTCGGCGAGGAAAGTGTTGAAGTCCATTGTCAAGGGAGCCGCGTCGGTGGCGAGTTCCTGCTTCGCGGTGTATGCGGCTTGGAACGCGCTGAAGTCCACGTTGTAGATATAGTTGGTGCCCTTCTTTGCGCGGGTCTCTTTCATTTCGCTAACCACGAAGTCCGCCACTTTCGAGGGGTTCATCAACGCCACCACATCGAGACTGTCGGGGAGCGCGCTCACGTGGGTCGCTCTGTTGGTGGGGAACTCTTGATTGTCGAACCATGCGTAGACCAAAGTGTGGTCCCCCTCCTTGTAGGAGCGGAGGTTCTCAAGATAGTTGGCGTAAAGCTCGGGGTTTGATTCTTCAACCGAGGGATAAGTCAAATCCACGCTCTCGGTGTCGGTCCAATCGTCGCACGCGGTCATGGATAGTGCCACCACGGTCAACGATAACCCGTATTTAAATATATTTTTCATAAAAATATTTTCGGTGATTTAGTTAAGCGTTATTTCTTGCAAGCCCACCATAGTTTAGTGGCGATGTTGTCGGGACCGTTAAGGTAATGTTGCACTGCGAACTGCACGTTGGACGCATTGTTGGTGTACTCCTCTTGGGGGTAAGGCATACGTCCGGGAGTTTGGTCGTTGGCGATAATGCTGCTGCTGCCGTTGTAGACCACGGGCATAAGCACGGGGTATCCGGTGCGGCGGAGGTCAGCCCACGATTCGTTGCCGATAAGCCAGTTGGCGATCCATTTTTGAGTGATGATACGCTCTTGCTTCTTCTCCACGCTTGCGCTCTCGTCCCATTTGATTGTGATGGTGGAGAGGGAACCGCTGTAGGGGTTGTTGCCCGAGGGATCCTCGTAAGTGGCGGGCATGGAGGTGGCGTCGGCGAGATATTCCTCGGCTCCGGAAACGCCCCATTGCTCAAAGGATAGGCGGATGCCGTTGTTGTAGAACTCCTCGGCGCTGCCGCCCATGCTGAAGCCGAACACGGCGGTGGCTTCGGCGCGTAGGAACGACACCTCGGCGGCGTTCATCCAAACCAACGGGTCGGAGGGTTGCACGTTCACTCCGGAGAAGTTGAATCCCCAGGAGCTGCTGAATGTGCCACCATCGAGACCGCGGCGCAGACCGGCGTAGTCGATGCCCGTCCATTGCGAAGCGGAGAAATACATGGCGCGGCGCGGATCTTTGTAGCCGTTCATGTAGCAGATGATATCCGCGGCGGCGTGTGTGTCGCCACCGGTGAGTGAGCTGCCCTCATTGTAGTGGACGGCGGTGTAGAGCGGATTGGTGGTGGCTTGGAAGTAATCCCATTTAGCGTTGTCGTCGTTGGTCTCGATCACGCCGCCGTTGGCGGGATCCACCGCTGCCTCAGCCACGGTGCGTGAGTAGTCGGGAGCGGCGTAGACGATACGCATAGCCAGACGGAGTTTCAAAGAGTTGGCGAACTTAATCCATTTATGCACATCGCCGCTGTAGACGAAGTCGCTGGAGGGATTGAGCGCCGAGCCGGCATTGGCGTTGAGAGTGGCGATAGCCTCGTCAAGCTCGTTGATGAACGCTTTGTAGACGGTCTCTTCGTTGTCGTAGGGAGTGGCGAGGTTGCCGTCGGCACCGATCTGAGTGTAGGGGATGGGACCGTAGGTGTCTGCCACACGGTGCATCGCCGCCACTTTGATGATGGACGCAATGGCGAGGGGCACCGGATTATCTGTAGTCTCGCAGAAGCTCTCCACCATCGTGTAGTTGGAGTAGAGCGTGGAGATGATTTTGTCGGATTTGAGGAACACGCGGCTCCAGTCGTCCTTCGGTGAATAGTTGGCGATGGTCATACGCCAGGAGGAGTTGGCATCGGCGAAATAGCCGCCCAACGGACCGCCGAGAAGACATTCAGTGAATTGCGCGGTGTTGACATCCGCGGAGATCACTGTTCCGGCGATATTGTTCATTGCCGACCCCAAAGCGTAGTCGTCGGCGGTGAGGTCACCGGGCTGGTAGGGGTTGGAGTTGATATCTATATATGAATCGGTGCATGCCGCCATGGAGACCGCCGCTCCCGCTAATAAAATTTTATTTATCAGTTTCATCGTTGCATTAGTTTAGAATGTCATTAGTTTAGAATGTGATGTTGACATTGAATCCCATAGAACGCTGCGAAGGCATCATGAAATAGTCGATTCCCTGATAATAGTTGTCGGTGGTGGCGACGGATTCGGGATCAAACGGAGCCTTGTTGTAAATCATCAAGAGATTGCGGCCGATGAGCGACACTTTGATATCGCAGACGTTGCGGAGCCAGCGGCGCGGGATGTTGTAGGAGATTGTCACGTCCTGCAAGCGAACGTTGGTCGCGGAGTAAGTGTAGTACTGGGGCACGGAGGTGTCGCCGGAGATGGCGTTGTACCATACCTCGGGATCTACGAGGTCGCCGCCGTTGACGGTGACATAGCCAAGGTCGCGTGCCGCCGCGGATGCCTCCGACACTCCATATTGGTCGAGAATCGCTTGTGTACGTGAGTAAACGATGCCTCCGAAGCGTGCGGATACCATTGCAGACAATGAAATGTTTTTCCAGCGGAAAGTGTTGGTCCAGGCGAGGTTCCCTTTGGGAAGAACGCTGCCGAGTTTGATGTAATCCTCTTTGTTTTGGATGTATTGAGTGGAGATGTTGCCGTTTTGGTCAATATAGATATTGCCGTTGCTGTCGCGCATCAAGTCCACAGTGGAGTAGAGGTCGCCCATGGAGCCACCCTCGATGAGGAGGAAGCGCGCGGAACCGAGACCACCCATGTCGAGCACGTCGGCGGAGAAGGTCTCGCCGGTCTCGGGGTTGATGGCGTTGTTCGCCAATGTCTTGATCTTATTGCGGTTGAACGAATAAGTCACGTTGGATTGCCATGTGAAGTTGCCCCAAGTGTGGTCGAAGTTCAACGCCCATTCCATACCGTAGTTGCGCACAGAACCTGTCTGGATGTAAATCTTCGAGTATTTGTTGACGGGAAGATTCGGGTTGAATGTCTGGTTCTCTGTGTTGGCGTGGTAGTAAGTGGCGTCGAGGGTGAAGTCTTTGAGGAAGCGGAAGTTCATACCCACCTCCCAAGAGTTTGTACGCTCGGGCTTGAGGTTGTACATAGGATATTGAGTGAGGATGCTCCAAGAGTTTGTGGAGGAGTTCCACTCATAGCGCGGGTTGGCGAGGTAGCGGTTGAACGCGGTACCTACGGATGCCCATGAACCGCGGATCTTCCAGAAGGAGAGATACTCGGGGTTGAGGTTGGGGAGCAACTGCGACATCAATACCGACACACCGACGGAGGGATAGAAGAACGAAGAGTTCTGTGAGTTGGGACCCGCCAATTGTGAGGGCCAGTCGTTACGTCCGGTCAATGTGAGATAGTAAGTGTTGCGGTAGCCTAAGTCGGCGGAGGCGTAGAGCGACTGAGTCTGCTCGTGCCATCCCTCCTGCATTTGCGAGAGGTGGGGTGTGGAGAGGTTCTGGATCGCGAAGAAGTTGGCGAGACCTACGGACTCACCGGCGAAGGTGGTGCTGTCGTCAGCGATGGGACCCTTCACGTAGAGAGCGTCGTAGCGGTTGTCGGAGATGCTGCCGCCGAAGTTCGCTTGCAGCGACCAATCATCGGCGAAGGTGTCGTTGTACGACAAAAGGAAGTCACCGAAGATTTGTTTCTCCTTGTAGCGTGTGATGCCGTAGTAACCGCGGTCGGAAAGTCCGGTCAACTGGTTGTTGGTTGTGGCATAGAACTTCTCTGTGTAGTCGGAGTTGGAGTTGTCCATGCGGATACGTCCCGAAAGGGTTAGTGTGGGGAGAATCTTATAGCTGAGGCTGGCACCGAGCATATAGCGGTCCTTGCTTGTCTCGCGGGGGTTGCGGTAGTTGATCCAGTAGGGGTTCTGCATGGTCATACCGGCGTCGCCTACGGGCCAATATTGAGTGTAGATCTTGCGTTGCGGATCGTAGCGCTCATACATTGTGATGTCGTTCCAATCATTGCCGCGGGGGAAGAGGTACGCGCCCACCAAGGGGTTGTTGTAGACACCCTGGTTGATCATGTTGCGGTCCTCTTGACGGATGTAGCTCGCATTCAAATCGAGGGTCATCTTGTCTTGAAGGAACGATGATGTGTTGCGGATGTTGAAGTTGTAGCGGTTGTAGCCGTTGTTGGGGATGAAACCTTTGGAGTTCAACGCGGATACTGACGCGTAGGTTTGGTTCTTTTCAGTACCGGTGGAGAAGGTCACACTCTGAGTGGAGACGTATCCTGTCTGGATATAGTCGTCCGCCATGTTGTAGCCATAGTTGTTGTAGGAAGACAACGGGGCACCCCAGCTGTGGTCGGAGGTGGAAACATATTTGCCACCCACGCCGGTGCCGTAGCGGCTTTGGAACTCCGGAAGGATCATCGGGCGGTTGAAGTCCATGTTGCTGTTGACAGTGACTTTGGTCTTACCTGCCTGACCCTTCTTTGTGGTGATCACGATAGCGCCGTTGGCGGCCTCGCTACCATAGAGCGCGGCGGCGGCGGCACCGGTGAGCACCGACATGCTTTCGATATCGTCGGGGTTGATGTCGGCGATAGGCTCGGAGCTACCTTGCGAGCCGAACTCGGTGCTTCCACCGCTGTTGGAGCTGCGCATAGGCATGCCGTCGATCACGTAGAGGGCGTTGGAGGATTGCATGATGGATTTCTGACCACGCATCACTACCTTTGAAATACCGCCCACACCTGATGAGGAGGCGTTGATGTTCACACCCGCCACTTTACCTGCCAATGAGTTGATAAAGTTGGCGTCTTTGTTCTCTGTGATTGAAGATCCATCGAGCTGTTGCACGTTGTAGCTCAATGATTTTTGTTCGCGTTTGATACCCAACGCCGTCACCACGACTTCGTCGAGGACTTCAGCGCTGTCTTGAAGCATGATCTGACGGTTGGTCTCATCTTTGGCGTATGTCACCTCGGCGGAGGTGCAGCCCACGTAAGTGATTACCAAAACCGGAGATTGGAGGTTGGTGGAAAGTTGGAAGTTACCGTCCAGGTCGGTCATTACACCTGTGTTAGTACCTTTAATCATTACGGTAGCTCCGATAAGGGGCTCACCGGTAGCGTCGGTCACAGTACCTGTGATGACGCGTGCCGCGGTGGTGGTTGCCGTAGTCTGCGGCGCTGATGCCGGAGTGGCGTGGGAGCTTGTCCCTGCCATCATGTAGACTGACGGAACTGCTATCATAGATAGCGCAACCAACGACCGCACAATTGCGGGTTTTTGTTGTAATGGATTGCGTTCCATACGTGTTTTAATTATTAATGTTATGGGTTATTCTTTTATTAAAATTGTTTGTTTTCTTCGAGGGAAGTGAGGTGGTTGTTTTATCTGCTGAAAGAGTAGGGCGCGTCTTTTTTGTCGGTGCCGCGTTTGGTGTTGGGCGTGGCTCTCATGTCGAAGATGATTTCGCCCCCTTTCAGAAGATCAGTGTGTAGGAAGTAATTGTGGCTGTAAGCGCGCCCCCCCATTGTGATTTTGTTGATGTAAATGTTGTCGGTGGAGTTGGAGGGGGCGGAGAGAGTGAGGCTATTACCATTGTCGAAGTGGATTGTTGCCTTGGCGAAGAGAGGTGCTCCGATGGCATATTCGCCGCTACCGGGGCATACGGGATAAAAACCTAAAGCGGAGAAAACATACCAAGCCGAAGTCTGGCCGTTGTCTTCATCGCCGCAATATCCGTCGGGATAGGGGGTGTACATGCGGTCCATCACCTCTCTGACCCATTTCTGCGCTTTCCACGGCTCGCCGGTCCAATCGTAGAGATAAATCATGTGTTGGATCGGCTGGTTGCCGTGGGCGTAGTTGCCCATATCCATCACCGTCATCTCGCGGATTTCGTGGATGGGGAAGCCGTAGTAGCTGTCGTCGTAGAGAGGCGCCACATTGAACACGGAGTCGAGCATGGCGCTCATTTGTTTGTCGCCGCCCATGAGGGTGGCGAGTCCTTTGGGGTCGTGGAATACCGACCAGGTGTAGTGCCAGGCGTTGCCCTCGGTGAAGGCATCGCCCCATTTCAATGGTGAGAAGGGGGTTTGGAATGAGCCATCCTCGTTGCGGCCGCGCATGAGCTTGCTCTCTTTGTCGAAGAGGTTGCGGTAGTTCATCGCCGCTTTTTTGTATGGCTCCAGTTCTTTGTCGGACTTGCCGAGGGATTTTCCCAATTGGTATATGCACCAATCGTCGTAGGCGTATTCCAAGGTGCGCGCGGCGCTTTCGTTGATGCCTACGTTGTAGGGCACATACCCTAAGGAGTCGTAGTATTCATATCCGAGACGTCCGCTGGAGCTGACGGTGGGGTGTACGGCGTGCGCACCATGGGTCACCGCCTCCCAGAGAGTGGCGGTGTCGGAGACTTTCACCCCTTTGAGCCATGCGTCGGCGAGGACGGAGGCGGAGTTGTTGCCCACCATGCATCCGCGGTGTCCAGGGCTTCCCCATTCGGGGATGAAGCCGCTTTCGCGGTAGTGGTTGAGCATACCCTCCTGAATCTCCCTGTTGGTGTCGGGATAGAGGAAATTGAGCAAGGGGAAGAGGGAACGGAAGGTGTCCCATAAGCCGGTGTCGGTGTATAGGTATCCGTCGGCGACTTCTCCGGTGTGGGGTGAATAGTGGCGCACCGCGCCGTCGGCGCAGATCTCGTGGAATTTACGTGGGAAGAGGAGTGAGCGGTAGAGGCAGCTGTAGAATGTCTTCAGCCGCTCCACGGAGGTGTCTTCTATGTCTATTTTGCCAAGCACTTTGTTCCATGCCTCACGCCCGGAGAGGGTGAGCTGTTCGAAAGTGGCTGAACCGAGTTCTTTGAGGTTCACCTCCGCCTGTTCGGGGGAGATGAATGAGGATGCCACGCGTGCGTGTACTCTCTCCTTCGCCGCGGTGGCGAAAGTGACTATAGCGCCGCGTCCCTCGTCGGCGAGTTGCGCCGCGGTGAAGGGGTGGTCAAACTCTATCACGAAATAGTTGCGGAAGTTTTCGGGGACTCCTCCGCAGTTGCGTGTGGTGTAGCCGGTGATCCGGCGGTGTTCTTTGTCGATGCTCACCGATGCTTTGTCGCCGTATCCGTCGATGACCACGTTGGCTTTGTCGGTGGCGGGGAATGTGAAGCGCATCATCGCCGCCCTTTCGGTGGGTGTCACCTCCGCGGTGACGTCGTAGTCGGCGAGATACACTTTGTAGTAGTGCGGCAGCGCGGTCTCCGCTTTGTGGGAGAACCATGAGGCGCGTTTCTCTTCGTCAAACACCGGCTCCCCCACGGTGGGCATTAGGGAGAACTCGCCGTAGTCGTTGATCCAGGGGCTCGGTTGGTGTGTCTGCTTGATGCCGCGGATGGTGTGGGCGTCGTATGTGTAGACCCATCCGTCGCCGTTCTTGCCGGTCTGGGGTGTCCAGAAGTTCATACCCCAGGGGCGGGCTATCGCCGGATAGGTGTTGCCGGTGGAGAGTTCGAAGCTTGATTCCGACCCCACCAGAGGGTTCACATATTGCGTGTAGTCGCGGGCGTAGGCTCCGCATGATAGTGACGCGGTGAGAAGAAGCGCGCCTACCAAACGTTTAAGTCCGTGTCGCATAAATTAAGATTATTTGCTTGCACTCATTTCAAGGGTGAGCGTGCCTCCGTTCATCAGCTCCTCGTGGGTGAAGAACGGAGTGGTGAGCTCTTTGCCGTTGAGAGTGATTTTTTTGATGTATTTATTGCTGCGTGAGTTGTTGTTCGCCACTACGGTGAATTTCTTCCCGTTGGGCAGATTGATGGTGGCTTTGTTGAAGTGCGGTCTGCCGATGGAGTAGAGTGGCTTTCCGGGAGTCACTTGGTAGAAACCGAGAGAGTTGAGCACGTACCATGCCGACATCTGACCGCAGTCCTCATTGCCGCTCAATCCGTTGGGGTCGTTGAAGTATTGGCTGTTGAGCACGCTGTCGATAAGTTCCTGCGTGCGGTGCGGTGCTCCGGCGTAGTTGTATAGGTGTATGATATGGTGGCTCGGTTCATTCCCTTGCGCATATTGACCGATGAGTCCGGAGATGTCGGCGGAGACGAGTTCCCCTTCGAGCGATGAGTCGGCGGTGAAGAGAGAGTCAAGTTTGGTGATGAATCCCTTTTTGCCGCCCATGAGTTTGATAAGGCCCTCCACATCGTGGGGTGCGAACCATGTCCATTGCCATGCGGTGCCCTCGCAGTAGTCGTCGTTGCGGTGGTTGGAGGAACGGGGATTGAACGGTGTGCGCCAATTTCCGTTGGAGTCCTTGCCGCGCATGAAGTGGGTGACAGGGTCGAAGTATTGCTTATAGTTTTGGGCGAGTTTGTCGTATTTCGCCGCGATCTCTTTTTTGCCGAGGGCTTCGGCGAGGCGTGCGATGCACCAATCGTCGTAAGCATATTCGAGGGCTTTCGCCACAGATTCGTTGTCGCGGTCGCACGGGGCGTATCCAAGGGTGTTTTTAAGCTCTTTGGAGATGGGGTTGAGTGCGGCGATCACTAAGGGGTCGGAATTGATGTCGGTGGTGTCGTTGACGGAGGCACGCATAAGGGCTTTCAGCGCATATTCGGCGTCGAAGTTGCGGTCCCCTTTCATGTAAGCGTCCACAATCACGGGAGCGGAATGGTAGCCGATCATGCAGGCGGTGTAGTTGCCGTAGAGTTCCCACATGGGTAGTAGTCCGCCCTCTTTGCTCTTGGTGAGGAGTGAGTTGATGAACGCGCTGTTGAGGTCGGGGTCGATGATGGTCATCAAGGGGTGGAACGCGCGGAAAGTGTCCCAAAGGGAGAAGATGGTGTAGATGGGTTTCTTGGGATCCCCTTGGTGTATTTCCCTATCCATGCCGCGGTAGCGACCGTCCACGTCGGAGAAGAGGTAGGGACTCATGCCGGTGTGGTAGAGCGCAGTGTAGAAGATTGTGCGGTCGTCGGCGGATTCTGTGTCGATTTCAATTTTGCTGAGATACTCGTTCCATTTGGTGCGAGTCTCCTTTTTAACGGTGTCGAAGTCTTTGGAGCCGAGTTCCTCCTCCGCATTGCGGCGCGCTCCGTCAATATCGGTGGCGGAGATTCCTAATTTCACCTCCACGGGTTCGGCGGCGGTGGCGGAGAAGCGTAGCAGGGCTTTGCACAGAGGTTCCCCTTCGATGGTGTCGGTCACCAATTCGTAGGTGAATGGTTTGGAAAATTTGGCGTAGAAGCTCACTGTCTGCTCAAACGCCCAATATTTGGTTGTCTTAGTTCCGGCGATCTCGGTGTCGCTCAATTTCTTGATGCTCATGTCGAGATTGTTCTGACGCTGGAGACTATAGTCCATGTCGATGATGAATCCGGCGGAATCGGTGTCGGGGAAGTGGAAACGATAGTAGGCGCCGCGCTCGGATGCGGTGATTTCGGTGTCCACACCATAGCGGTCGAGGGTGACGCTGTAGTATCCCGGTTCGCTCTTCTCATTTTCGTGGGAGAAAGAGGAGGCCCAGGGGAGGGCTTGCGATTCTTTGTCCTGTCCTTTCCATTGCTGTTCGCCCACGGTGGGCATGATAAGTATGTCGCCGAGGTCGCAGCATCCGGTGCCGCTGAGATGGTTTTGCGAGAAACCGTTGATGGTGGTGTCCTCGTAGTAATATCCGGAGCATGCGTCCCATCCGTCGATGCGTGTGTCGGGGGAGGGCTGTATCATTCCGTGGGGGGCTATCGCTCCGGGGAATGTGTGTCCATGACCTCCGGTGCCGATAAATGGGTTTACGTATTGGCAATAGTCGGGGGTGGCGGTTGTCTGTTGTTTGCCGCACGACATCATCCCGGCGCTCGCCGCGATTGCTAAGAGAAGTGCTATTTTGTTACTATTCATGTGTTGTAGATTTTTCTGTCTGATTTATTTGTTGGGCGAGGATGCCATCTCCAGTTCCAGAGTGGCTCCGCTCATGATTGCGTCGTAGGTGATGAAGGTGTCGGTGTAGGGTTTGCCGTTGAGCTTCATGCTTTTTATGTAGATGTTGCTATGCGAGGCTTTGGGGGCTTTCACGGTGAATGTTTTGCCGTTGGGGAGGTGCATTTTCACTTCGGTGAACAGGGGTGAGCCGATTTCATATTTGCCGCTGACGGGGTCTACGGGATAGAATCCCATGGCGGAGAATACGAACCACGCCGACATCTGACCGCAGTCTTCGTTGCCGCACAATCCCGCCGGAGTGTTGCGGTACAGCTCGTGGGTGACTTGCGCCACGTATTTCTGAGTGAGGTCCTGGCGCCCTATGGCGTTGTGCAGGTAGATGACATGGTGGCTCGGCTCGTTGCCGTGGGCGTATTGCCCGATCATGCCCGTGGAGAAGATGGGGAGGTCGCCGTCACCGCTGTAGGTCATCATGGAATCGAGCTTATTGATGAAGTGCTCGCGTCCCATAGCTTTGATAAGCCCCGGGATATCGTGTTGCACGTTCCAGAGATAGTGCCAGGCGTTGCTTTCGCATATATGTTTTGAGTAATCGTCGGGATTGAAGTCTTTGATGAAGACCCCTTTGGAGTCGCGCGGTTGCATGAATCCGGTGGCGGGGTTGTAGACGTTGCGCCAGTTGCCGGAGCGGCGATAGAACTCGGCGGCGGTGTCGGCGTGTCCGAGCTTCTCGGCCATGCGTGCGATGCAATAATCGTCGTAGGCGTATTCGAGGGTTTTGGAGAGTGCCCATTCATCCTCGTTGAGGTCGTATGGCACGTAGCCGTACTTGCGGTAGTCGCCGATTTGGCGGTATGAGTCGAGGTTGGCTGTCGCCACGCATAGCGCGAGGGCTTTCTCCGCATCGTAGTCCAGCACCCCTTTGAGGTATGCGTCGGCGATCACGTCGGCGGAATGGTAGCCTATCATCATGTCGGTCTCCGATCCTTGGAAGTTCCACACCGGGAGTCTGCCGTTCTGCTCGGCGAACTCAAGGAGGGATTTCGCCATGTCGGCGGCGCGTTTATGGTCAAGCAGAACATATAGTGGGTGGGCGGCGCGGTATGTGTCCCAAAGGGAGAAAGTGCCGTAGTTGGTCCAGCCCTCCGCATGGTGGTTGCTCTTGTCGGGACCGCGGTAGCCGCCATCCACATCCGCGTAGATGGTGGGGGCGAGCATGGCGTGGTATAGGGCGGTATAGAAGTTCACTCTGTCGTCGGTGTCGCCCCCTTTCACTTCGATGCGTGCAAGCTCGTGGTCCCATTCCTTTTGGGTGGCGAGTAGGTATTTATCGAAATTGTTGTCGGGGACTTCGGTGTCGAGGTTTAGCTTCGCTCCGTTGGGGCCGGTGCAAGATATTGCTGTAGATATGGTTATTATGTCGCCGGGTTTGGTGTCGTAGTAGAACCACGCCACGGAATCCATCTCCATTTTAGAGAAAGGACGTGAGAACCGCGAGCGGAACCAGAGGTGCTGGTCGCGCGCCCATCCGTCGGAGAAGCGGTGTCCTTCGATGGTGACGGAGTCCACGACGCTGATTTTCCAATCGGTTGTACGGTCCCAGTTCATGGCTTTGGAGAGGTTGAGGGTGATCGCCGCCGCGCCGCCGGGGAATGTGTAGCGTTGGATTCCGCAGTGGGGTGTGGCGGTTAGTTCCACGTCGATGGCGTAGTCGGCGAGGGTCACTTTATAGTATCCGGCGCTGCTTTTCTCGGAATCATGGCTGAAACGCGAGTGTATGCCCAGAGGGGCTTCGGCGCGGCGCGTGGGTAGAGTGACGGGGAGGAATGATATGTCGTAGAGGTCTCCGGCACCGGTCCCGGAGAGGTGGGTGTGGCTGAATCCGGCGATGGTGGTGTCGGGGTAGAAATATCCGGCGATGCGGTCCCATCCGGGGAGTCCGTTGTCGGGACTCAGCTGCACCATCCCGAAGGGTGATTGCGCCCCGGGGTATGTGTTGCCTGTGAAGTCCGTGCCGATAAATGTGTTGACAGATAAATGATACGGCTCCGCTTTCTTAGCGGCTCCGACGGCGGATATGCCTGATGCGAACACTATTGTTGCTATACCCAAACCTATTATCCCTGTTCCTTTCATAGTAACCCTTATACCTGAGTTGTATCGCAAATGACGACCACAAAGTTAGTGAATAAAATGCGATTATGCAATATTTAATCAGTTTCGGAGGACGTTAAAATGGGTATGTTAATTTAACTTTCCAATAAATCGGGGCGCAGTCTTTTAGTGCGTTCAAGGGCTTGATTGTAGCGCCATTCGTCAATTTTCGCTTGATGCCCGGAGAGGAGGATATCCGGCACTTTCCATCCCTTGTATTCCGCGGGACGGCTGTAGACGGGCGCTCCGAGGAGGTTGTCTTGAAAGGAGTCGGAGAGTGCTGATTGCTCGTCGCCGATCACTCCCGGGAGCAGGCGCACCACGGAGTCGGCGATGATCGCCGCGGGGAGTTCCCCTCCGGTGAGCACGTAGTCACCCACGGAGATTTCTTTGGTGATGAGATTGTCGCGCACGCGTTGGTCCACCCCTTTGTAGTGACCGCAGAGGATGATGATATTCTCTTTCATCGACAGTTGGTTCGCCATGGATTGGTTGAAAGTCTCGCCGTCGGGGGCTGTGAAGATCACTTCATCGTAGTCGCGTTGCTCTTTGAGCGCGGAGATGCAGGCATCCACTGGCTGTATCTGCATCACCATCCCGGCTTCGCCTCCGAAGGGATAGTCGTCCACCTTGCGGTGCTTGTTGGTGGTGTAGTCGCGGAGGTTGTGGACGTGTATTTCCACGAATCCGCGTTCCTGCGCGCGTTTAAGGATTGAGCAATTGAGCGGTCCCTCAATCATTTCGGGCACCACTGTGAGGATATCTATTCTCATATTATCGTGGGTTCTCTCTTTTCGGGTGCAAATTTACAAAAAAAATAGAGGTACAAAAAAATGAGGAATAAAAAGTCACAAAAAAATAGAGCCCGGTGTTGACCGGGCTCTACGCACATATATAATGTTCAGATGATGATTGAGATTAGTCAATTTCTTCGTCAGCCTCATAGCCGCCCATCTCGCGGAGAGCGTTTTTGAGCATTACATACTGTTTGAAGAGGTGGTTTACGGGCACCTCATCCTCGGTGTAGTCGTGTTGCGGGCTCTTGAGGAAGAAGCTCAAGAAGCGTTGTGTGCCGTAGCGGCCTGCGCGTGCTGCAAGGTCGGAAAGAAGTACGAGGTCCAAGCAAAGAGGTGCTGCAAGGATTGAGTCGCGGCAGAGGAAGTTGATCTTAATCTGCATGGGGTAGCCCATCCATCCGAAGATGTCGATGTTGTCCCAACCCTCTTTGTTGTCGTTGCGTGGAGGATAGTAGTTGATACGTACTTTGTGGTAGTAATCAGTGTAGAGATCCGGTTGCTCGTCAGCTACGAGGATAGATTCCAAAGTGGAGAGTTTGCTGACCTCTTTAGTGCGGAAGTTAGCGGGTTCGTCAAGCACCAAACCGTCGCGGTTGCCGAGGATGTTGGTGGAGAACCATCCGTTAAGACCTAAGCAACGAGTGCCGATGATGGGAGCGAAGCCGGATTTAACGAGTGTTTGACCTGTTTTGAAGTCTTTGCCGGCGATAGGCATTTTAGTTTGCTCAGCCAATTCCCACATAGCGGGGATGTCGACAGTGGTGTTGGGAGCGCCCATGATGAAGGGAGCGCCCTCTTTCAAAGCTGCGTAAGCGTAGCACATGGAGGGAGCCACTCTGTCTTTGTCGTCAGCTTTCATCGCTGCCTCAAGGTCGGCGAGTTTGTAGTGTACCTCTTTGTCGATGGGCACATAAACCTCAGTGGAAGCCGCCCAAAGCACAACTACACGCTCCACGCCTGTGGTGGCTTTGAAGTTGCGGATATCGGCGCGCACTTGCTCCATCATATCCCAACGGTCTTTCACGTTCTTCACGTTGTTGCCGTCAAGACGTTTTGCGTAGTTGTGGTCGAATGCCGCAGGAAGGGCTACGATTTTCTCGAGCTCATCTTTCACCGGTTCGATGTCTTTTGCTTTAAGCACCTCAGCGTTTACCGCTGCTTGGTAAGCGTTCACGGGATAAACGTCCCATGCGCCGAATACGATATCGTTCAAATCTGCCAAAGGCACGATATCTTTATAGTGGAGGTATTTTTTGTCTGCGCCGCGACCCACACGGATTTTGTCGTATTGAGTCATAGAGCCTACAGGTTTTGCAAGACCTTTGCGGGTCATCAATACACCTGTCATGAAGGTAGAGCTTACAGCACCAAGGCCGACTACCATAACACCTAATTTACCATTAGGTTTTTTAGCTATTTCTGCCATAATTCTTTTATCTTGTCGTTTCTTGTTATTTAATTCTCACTTAAGGTCTATCAGTTTGGGGACTCGGTTATTTTTGAGTCAAAACTGCTTGACGAATTTCGTAAAATTGAAATTCGGCGTAAAAGTAGAGCGAAATTTTTGAATGGCAAAGAGATTTTACAAAAATCTTTTTGCGGTATATATTAAATTAAACTAAATCGCTATGTATTTAGCCAATGAAGCTTATAAAAAGGGTCTTTTTTACCCTTTTTAGTTAATTAATCCAAATAGGGCTAAGTATAAATTTTCAACATTTTCAGCACTTCGCTGAGTTTTGTTATCGCATTGGGGTGTCGGATGCTGTCCTCCTCGTCGGTCCATCCTTTACCTTTGAGCCATGCCACCTGGCATCCGATGCTCTCCGCCGGAAGAATATCTTTGCGGTAGCTGTCGCCGACCACCAACACCTCTTCGGGTTTGAGCTTCAGCGCGTCCACTCCCAATTGGAATATTTGGGGATCGGGTTTGCGTACTCCCACCACGGCACTCTCGATCACTTCTTGGAAGTAATGATCCAATTTGAAGTCGGAGAGGACGGCGTTGACATTGCCGTAGAAGTTGGAGACAAGCACCATGGGATAGCGTTTGTGGAGTTCCTCAAGCACGGGACGCGCGGTCTCGATGCATCCCCGTGCCTGCTCGTAGCAATAGTCAGCCACCGCGGCGGCGTCCTTTTCCACGTATGAGGCGGCGTATTTGCTGTGGTTCAAGAGGAAGGTGAGTTCCAGACGCACTTTGATGTTGAGCAGGTCGTGGAAGTTATGGTGTGGGAGGATATGCGGCTCACGTGCGAGTTGACGCTCGGCGTGTACGTAGGCGGCGCGGAAGTCATCCCTCTCCACGGCGAGCTCTTTGTGTATGTAGCCGCGCCACAGAACCTCGCTCCAATGTTCGCCGGCACTGTCGATGGTGCCGCCGTAGTCGAAAATCACTCCTTTGAGTTTCTTTACATTAATATTCGCCATTCTTGATTTTTTTAATATTGTCGATTCCCGATTCTTTTAATATTGTCGGTCCTTTTAATATTGTCGGTCCTCGATTTTTTTTATGAATGATTTACAGATGTTCTCGTGGCGGCATATCATGTACACCAGGAGAATATTCAGCACTGTCAGCTCAAATGCGAAATAGAGCCACGGCATCCTGCATCCCACTATTGCGATGAAAATTGCGAAGGCGCGGGTGTTGAATGAGAGGATGTTGGTGTATTTCATCAGCGGTTTGCTCTTGGCGCGGAAATCGTCGCGGAAAGATTGGGGTATTTCGTTGCCGAAACGTTGGATGAGCGTGCGGCGCAGACGTTGCATATTGGGGGTGCGTTTCTCCTGCCCCACGGTGTAGTTGGTGTAGAACATGAGGCATAGCTTCTGGAAGAAGTTTTTGCTCCAACTGAGTTCATGGAACTTCACCCATAGTTTCGCGGCGCTCTCCTCCAATTCCGAGCCGTCTTTCCCTTTCACGAAGAAGAGGTGGAACTGTCGGTAGTAGTCCGCCATGGCGGCTTGTGTGGCATGGCATAGTCCGGTGACCACGGCGATCATCCATATCAGCCATGTGTGTGCCATGAAAAAGTCGCTGGTGACGTTCTCGCGCAGGCAGATGGCTACGTAGATGGCGGCGAACCATATATCACCACTCACGCCGTCGAGGATGCGCCCGATGCGCGAGTATTGTTTGGTCAGGCGCGCCAGTTGTCCGTCGGCGCTGTCGCACACGTCGGCGAGGACGAGCAGAATCATGCCGCCGATGTTCACCCATATATTATTGTAGTAGAACATCAAGCCGGCGCCAAGGCCCAAGAATATTGAAATGATAGTGATAACGTTGGGGGTGATGCCCAATTTCTTGCTTATTAAAGCGCATATATACCCCACGGGGCGGTAGAATAGAAGGTCGAAAGTCTCCTCAGTGTCCATCGACTTGAGGCTTGCCTTGTATTCAGCTTTTATTTCAGATAGTTTCTTCACTATATAGGATTTAGAATTTTTGATTGATAAGGGCGATGATCGCTTTCGCGATATAAGGGGCTGCTTTCACGCGGCAAGGGGCGAAGCTGGGCCAGTCGTTGAAATCAATGATTCTGATGTCGCCGGTTTCGGAGACGATGCAGTCGCCGCCGTAGACCACGATGTCGAGGGCTTCCGCCGCTTGGTGGCAGATATCTTTGAGGTGGTCAAGGCTGAACTTGAGTCCTTGGGAGTGTCCGTTGATGGCTTCGTGTCCGTATTTGCTGTGTCCGTTGTCGAAGGGGTAGAACCAATAGAAGAACGGAGAATTGCGTATGCCGTAGAATTTGATGAGGTCGCCGGGGAGGTGTCTGTTGATCACGGCGCGGCGGATGCCGCGGTAGAAGTACTCTTGAAGCACCTCCTGCGCCTCTTCGGCATGGCGGCAGTAGCTCACGTCTTCCTTGTGCATGGCGTGGAAATCGCCGCGCTTGATCCAACATTCGGTGTAGTTGCCCGCCTTGAGCTCTTTGATCACGGACTCATTGGTGTTGACGATGAGGCTGTCGGGGTAGGGGATGTTGTGCCCCATGAGTATGCGGGTCATGCGCTCGCGGGTGCAGTTCTCAATGCCGAAGCCGGAGTTTATCACCAATTTGCCGGAGTGCTCCAGCTCTTTGAGTTTCGCGATGGATTTCTGTTCGCGGCACATGTTGACGATGATTTGCTCCTCGAGATATGCCGATTGGAATTGCTCTTCACTGTAGATGTTCACTATGAAACCTCTTTTGCGTAGGTGGTCGGCGGTGGCGTTGAAGATAGCGGCGTCGTTGCCGATATGGTTTGGTGAGTAAGCGCCGGCGCGCATCACTCCTGCTATTTTAATGTCGCTCATTATATGGTATGTGGCGCCTCGCGGGCGTCCGGATTATTTGCTGTTTAGAAATGCTATTGCTTTTTCGATGTCGCCCACATGGTCCACATCGAGGATTTTCTCCAGTTCGTAGCCTTTGAAGTTCAGACCCGCGTCGATGAGGGCGCGTTGGAAGTTGCGCATACGGCTCACTCCACGGTTCATACACTCTTCAAGCACGTCGATGGCGCTTTGGTCGAGTCCGTAGATTCCTCCCGACACGTAGCGCGCTCCCTCCCATGCCTGGTCGCGGAATGCGATGATTTTGTCGTCGCCATCCACCTCTATGTAGAGGGGCTTCTCGTCGTCGATATAGCTTGTCATCGCCATCATGCCGTCGATGGACGGGTCGGCGTTGGCGAATGTCGATGCGTAGGCGCGGAAGGGTTCCTCCTTGAAGATGGTGTCCACGGTGGTGAGGATAAACCTCCCTTTGCCGCGCATAAGGCGGCTGAGCTCATAGAAGCTGTGCATGGAGCTGGGGGTGGATTTCACTATTATGTTGAGCGGTATCGGCAGACGCTGTTTCAGCGCGTCGACGAATTGCTGCACTTCGGTCATCTGTTCGTTGACGATGATGCTTACGCTCTCCGCCCCCGCGTTTTGGAAGATGTGTATAAGGCGTTCCACCATTGGCTCGCCGCATAATTCTATCAGGGGTTTGGGTTTCAGCGCCCCCTCTTGTGCCAACCGTGATCCCTCTCCGGCGGCGATTATTCCATAATGCATATTATATTCAGTAGTGTCTCTCTTTATAAATCATTGTCGTTCTCGCTACAAATGTTCTCGCTACAAATCGGTGTCGCTCTCTTTGCTGAGGTCGATAGTCTTGTCGGCGCCGCGTTCCACGTATTGTTTGCGCAGTGGGTTTGCGGCGGCGCGCAGGTAGGTCTTGCGGCGGCGGTAGATGTCGGTGGCTTCGTAGATGGCTTGGCGTAGCGAGGAGGGGTCCGCCTCATTCTTTCCGGCGATGTCGTAGCCGGTGCCGTGTGCCGGGGAGGTCCTCACGAATGGCAGGCATGCGGTGAAGTTCACCCCGTTCTCCTCGGCGAGGAGCTTAAAGGGTGCCAATCCTTGGTCGTGGTACATGGCGAGAATGCCGTCGAAATTCTTGTATCTTCCGGAGCCGAAGAATCCATCGGCGGCGAATGGTCCGAATGCCATTATGCCGGCGGCGAACGCCTCTTTTATGGCTGGAGCAATTTCGGAGTTCTCCTCGTCACCGATGAGTCCGTCGTCGCCGCAATGGGGGTTGAGCGACAGCACGGCGATGCGCGGGCGTGTGAGTCCGAAATCCTGGATGAGCGTGCTGTTGAATCCGGTGAGTTTGTTCACCACCAAATCCTTTTTGATATGGGATGCTATCTCCGCCACGGGGAGGTGGTTGGTCACCAACGCCACGCGCAGTTGTCCGTTGAAGAGTATCATGAGGGCTTTAGTGGTGCTTTGCGTGTCGGCGCTTTGAGCTTTGTCCGCATTGGATTGCGCTTTGTCGGAAGTTTGCGCTTTGTCGGCATCGGTGTTCTCCGTTTCGCTATTTTTGCCGTTGTCGGCGCTTTCATCGGTCTCTTCGGCGTTGTCGGTTTCCTCCTCATCCTCCATATCGGCGAGTTTTGCCTGGAGGTATTCCGTGTGTCCGGTGAAGGGGAATGCGTCGCTGTGGATGGTGTTTTTGTTTATCGGGGAGGTGACAAGCACGTCGATGCTCCCCTCCTTAAGTGCTTCTATGGCGGCGTCGAGGGATTGCAATGCCGCTTTCCCCGCCTCCGCGGTGGCTTTCCCCATCTCCACTTTCACTTCTCCGTCGATGATGTTGACTAAGTTCACCACGCCATCTTTCGCCTGACGGGGGGAGGTGATTTGGTTCATGGGAAAATCGTCGATGCCGAGTACTTTCTTATAATAGCCCACAAGCTTAGCGGATCCGAAAATCACAGGTGTGCACATTTCGCACATGCGTTCGTCGGACAACGCCTTGATAATTATTTCATACGATATGCCATTGATATCGCCATGAGTAATGCCTACTTTCAACATTTTAGCTTCTCATTTGAATGAATCGCAAAATTAATAAAAAATCATGATTATAAGAAATTTACTGCGAGAATGTGTCGGAAGTGGTGTCCGCAAATAAAAAAAGGCATTATGGTCGGTGGTGACCATAATGCCTTTATATGAGTATTTGGAAATTATTGTTCTGTGTTGCGTGCCGCACGTTTGCGCTCGGTCTCGTCAAGGATGATTTTGCGCAAGCGGATGTGGTTTGGTGTCACCTCCACGTATTCATCCTCTTTGATATACTCCAGCGCCTCCTCCAGGGAGAAGATGATGGGAGGGATGATTCTCGCTTTGTCGTCAGCGCCGCTGGCGCGCATGTTGGTGAGCTTCTTCGATTTGGTCACGTTCACCACGATATCATTCTCTTTGGCGTTCTCACCCACCACTTGTCCGGCGTAAACCTCCTCTTGAGGGAAGATGAAGAATTTGCCGCGGTCCTGGAGCTTGTCTATGGCGTAGGCGAAAGCCGTGCCACCCTCAAGGGCGATCAGAGATCCGTTGGTGCGGCGTTCGATATCCCCCTTCCATGGCTGATACTCCAAGAAGCGGTGTGCCATGATAGCCTCGCCGGCGGTGCCGGTAAGCACATTGTTGCGCAATCCGATGATGCCGCGCGAAGGAATGGTGAACTCAATGTTCAGACGGTCGTTTTGGGTCTCCATCGATACGATATCACCCTTGCGGCGCGTCACCATATCAATCACTTTGCTGGAATACTCCTCCGGTACGTTGATGGTGAGGGCCTCCACAGGTTCACATTTCACACCGTCGATCTCCTTTATGATAACTTGCGGTTGTCCAACTTGAAGCTCGTAGCCCTCACGGCGCATAGTTTCGATGAGGATGGAGAGGTGTAGCACACCTCTGCCGAACACCGTCCAACGGTCGTCGTCGGTGCCCTTTTTCACACGTAGGGCGAGATTGCGGTCAAGCTCGCGCTCCAAGCGTTCGCGGATGTGGCGTGAGGTGACATATTTGCCATCCTTCCCAAAGAACGGCGAATCGTTGATGGTGAACGTCATCGACATGGTGGGTTCGTCGATGGCGATGCGCGGTAGCGGGTCGGGGTTTTCGATAGTGGTGATGGTGTCACCGATTTCGAAGTTCTCCAAACCAACTATGGCGCAGATATCGCCGCTGGAAACTTCAGCGACCTTTTTCCTGCCCATGCCCTCAAACACGTGGAGCTCTTTCACTCTCTGCTTGGTGACGGAGCCATCCTTTTTGCAGAGGGCGAGGTCGCTTCCTTCGCGGATGGTGCCGCGGTGTACGCGTCCTATGGCGATACGTCCGACATAGTTGCTGAAGTCAAGACTCGTGATAAGCATCTGCGGGTCACCTTCAATCTGTGTGGGCGCCGGGATATACTCTATGATAGCATCGAGAAGGGGAGTGATATTGTCGGTGGGTTGCTTCCAGTCCTTGCTCATCCAATTCTGCTTGGCGGAGCCGTAGAGAGTGGGAAAGTCCAACTGATCCTCCGTGGCGTTGAGATTAAACATTAAATCAAAAACCATCTCATTCACCTCGTCGGGGCGGCAGTTGGGTTTGTCCACTTTGTTCACCACTACTACTGGCTTAAGACCCATTTGGATAGCTTTCTGAAGCACGAAGCGCGTCTGCGGCATCGGTCCCTCGAACGCATCAACGAGGAGCAGACATCCGTCCGCCATATTGAGCACGCGCTCAACCTCGCCGCCGAAGTCGGCGTGTCCCGGAGTGTCGATGATGTTGATCTTAACCCCTTTGTAGTTTATGGATACGTTCTTCGAGAGGATAGTAATACCGCGTTCGCGTTCCAAATCATTGTTGTCCAAGATAAGTTCGCCGGTGGTTTGATTGTCGCGGAAAAGGTGCCCCGCCAATAACATTTTATCAACTAATGTGGTTTTGCCGTGGTCTACGTGGGCGATGATTGCGATGTTTCTGATTTCTTGCATCTGTAGTAACTTCTCTATTTCGAGTGCAAAGTTACGAAATTCTTGGTGAATAGCTTCGCAATATAACTTTTTTTTGCTAACTTCGCCAATAATATACTTAGCATTAAGAATACTCATGGTTGAAACCAAGACAATAAATATACATGGGCGGCTCTATGACTTTGACACACCTAAGATTATGGGGATAATCAATGTCACTCCCGACTCATTCTATGCGGACTCCCGTTCGTTCACCACCGATGTGATCAAGCCCCGTGTGGCGCGGCATCTCGCTGAAGGCGCTGACATCCTTGATATCGGGGGCTATTCCACGCGCCCCGGAGCGGAGAATATCTCCCCGGAGGAGGAGTACACCAGGCTGGCGCGCGCGCTGGAGGTGATCCGCAAAGAATGGCCAGACACCATCGTTTCCATCGACACTTTCCGCGGTGAGGTGGCGCGCCGGTGCATCGAAGATTTCAACGTTGAAATAATCAACGATGTGGCAGGCGGCACCCTCGATCCCTCGATATGGGAGGTGGTGGCGGAATACAAAGTCCCATATATTTTGATGCACATGCGCGGCACTCCCGACACCATGCAGTCACTCACCGACTATGAGGACGTGACCCGCGACGTGGTGCTTGACCTGGCGCGTAAAACCGCCGCGCTCCGCTCCATTGGCGTGGCTGACGTGATTCTCGACCCCGGCTTCGGATTCGCCAAGACCGTGGACCAGAATTGGCAGCTGATGGCTGAGCTGGAGGAGTTCACCCGCGAGGGGCTTCCCCTGCTCGTGGGAATCTCCCACAAGACTATGATTTGGCGACCATTGGGAATCTCCCCCTCCGAAGCCCTCAACGGCACCACCGTGCTCAACACCATAGCCCTCCAAAAGGGCGCCGACATACTGCGTGTGCATGAGGTGAAACCCGCCGTGGAAGCGCGCGCACTCGTGGAAATGATGAAGCGCAACACCCCGGCAAATAATATCTCCGGCAAATAATATCTCAGAAAAAACTCAGATAAAAAATATCTCAGAAAAATAATAGATCCGACAATCAGTACAGAATATGTTTGAATTTGGTATCAAAGATGTGGTGGATATAGTGATAGTGGGCTTGATGCTCTACTATCTCTATAAGATGATGAAGAACAGCGGCACACTATCCCTCTTCTACGGCGTGCTTGCGTTTATCGCCATCTGGGTGCTTGCGTCGGAAATATTCGATATGCGTCTCACCGGCACCATCCTCGACAAATTTATGAATATCGGCTTGATAGTGTTGGTGGTGCTTTTCCAGGAACAGATAAAGCGCTTTCTTATCGACATCGGCTCGCAGGACAAGTGGAAGTTCATCGGTCGTCTGTTCTCACACAACAAGGATGAGGAACGCGACCATTCCATGGCTCTGGCGGTGCTTTACGCCTGCACCAATATGTCGAAGACGAAAACCGGCGCGCTGATAGTGATAGAACAGAAGATGCCGCTCGACAACTACAAAGCCACCGGCGATGAAATCGACGCCGACATAAATATGCGCTTGATTGAGAATATATTCTTCAAGAACTCTCCGCTCCACGACGGGGCCATGATTATCTCCAAGGGGAGAGTTTCGTCGGTGGGGTGCATCCTTCCGGTGAGCCACGACATGAACCTACCGAAGAATCTCGGACTGCGCCACCGCGCCGCCCTGGGTATCTCGCAAGTGTCGGACGCGGTGTGCGTGGTGGTCTCCGAGGAGACGGGCAACATCTCCATCGCCAAATCCTCATCAATACAGGTGAAGGTCTCCGGAATTGACCTGGAGAAAGAACTTTCGCAAGCCCTTGAGACTTAACAAGAACTTACATAATTCACAAACAATAACCTAAAGATAGCAATGGAAACATGGATCGTATGGCTAATATTACTGGTGGTGCTGGTAATAATAGAATTATCCACTTATTGGCTCACCACATTCTGCCTCGCCGTGGGATGTGTGGGGGCGCTTATGGCTTATTTCATGGATGGATCGCTCACCATTCAGATTATGGTGCTGGCTTTTGTGGCGATACTCGCCTTTGTAATCGCAGGTCCCTACTTCCGCAAGCGTTATGAGAAGGATGGGCATGAATCAAAACGCCAAAGCAACATGGACGCGCTGGTGGGACGTGAGGCGGTGGTGACCACCCCGATTACGGATGTGCCGGGACGTGTGAAAATCGACGGCGACAGCTGGCAGGCGGTGGCGGAGAATAATCAGCATATCCTCGCCGGAGAGAGCGTGGTGGTGGTCAGCTACGACAGCATCCTACTGACTGTGAGAAATAAATAATTTAACCTGCGGCGGCGGATTCCTGCTGTCGCCAAATCTACCAATAAAACATGGAAGGATCATTAATATTCGTCAGCATTCTGTTGCTGGCAGTGATTATCGTCATCTCCCGGAGCATCAAGGTTGTGCCCCAGTCGGAGACAAGAGTGATTGAGCGTCTCGGACGCTTCCACAGTGTGCTTAACCCTGGACTCAATATCATCTGGCCCTTTATCGATAAACCAAAGGTGGTGTATAGTCGTCGTGTGGAGAATAGAGTCGGTGGCGGACAGTATATCAGAATCGCCACTTCAAGCGTGATCGATCTTCGCGAGCAGGTGTATGATTTCCCCTCGCAGCAGGTGATTACCCGCGACAATGTGACCACTGAGATCAACGCGCTCCTCTATTTCCAAATCGTGGATCCCAAGAAAGCGGTCTATGAAATAGACAATCTCCCCAATGCGATAGAGAAGCTAACGCAGACCTCTCTTCGTAATGTGATTGGCGAGTTGGAATTGGATGAGACCCTCACCTCGCGCGACACCATCAATTCTAAATTGCAAACTATCCTCGACGACGCCACCAACAAGTGGGGCGTTAAGGTGAACCGCGTGGAGCTTCAAGACATCACGCCGCCGGAGTCGGTGCGCATGGCGATGGAGAAGCAGATGCAGGCTGAACGCAACCGCCGCGCCGAGATTCTCAACGCCGAGGGTGAGAAGCAATCTCTTATTCTCCGTTCGGAGGGTGAGAAGGCGTCGCAAATCAACCGTGCCGAGGCTGTGAAACAAGCGGAGATTCTCCGAGCCGAAGGTGAGTCGCAAGCCAAAGCCCTCCGCGCCGAGGGTGAGGCGGAGGCCCTGCGTCGCATCACCGAGGCTATCAAGAGCACTAACACCGACCCCGGTGCTTATATGCTCGCGGTGAAGTATATAGAGACGTTGCGCGATATGACCTCCGGTAAGGATAATAAGACTGTCTATATACCCTATGAGGCCACGGGCATCCTTGGGTCCATAGGCTCCGTGAAGGAAATTTTCAACAAATAACGCCCGAATTTATATAATCTTGAATTCATTAAATCTTGAGCTTATATAATCCGGGATTTATTCAACATATTCATATAATGGAAAACATTAAAGAGGTATTGCCCGATTGGGCATGGGATTTGGATTGCGCGGTGACGGTGTGCGACGCCGACTGCCGTATAATATACATGAACAGCCGCGCGCGTGCCACTTTCGCGAAGCATGGCGACCTTATCGGGAAAAATCTGATAGATTGCCACAATGAGCGGTCACGCGGCATAATCCGCAGTCTCCTCTCCGAAGGCGGACATAATTGCTACACCATCCAGAAAGGGGACGTGAGAAAAATGATTTATCAGAGCGCTTGGCGCAAAGATGGAATTATCGCCGGATTGGTGGAAATTTCAATGGTAATCCCTGAAGAAATGCCGCATTATGTAAGAGAATGACAACTATCTTGTGTTTGATTACATAACCGGGGGTGGACGGATGCGCCGTCCATCCCTTTTTTTGTTGTTTCGAGTGTGCCGATATTGCGGAGAAAATAGCTACCTTTGCACGCGTGATTCATGCACGCGTCATTAAAACACTAAAAACTTATACCTTGCAAGCTCACCACTTGCGAATTTAGAAACTTAAATTATAATACCAATATTTGTCATGAATTTGATGAAGAAATCAGATGTGATAGATTATCTTTACATCTTTATCGGTACTATTCTTTACGCCATAGGCTTCACAATCTTCATATTGCCACACAAGGTGGTGATCGGAGGTATGGCGGGATGGGGAACACTCGTGTTTTATGCCACCGGCGAGCATATCCCCGTGGCGGTGACCATGTACGGCACCAACATCATCCTTCTCCTAATCGGCTTCAAGATGCTGGGGCGTGAGTTCGTATGCCGCTCCATATTCGGGGCAACGATGCTCTCTCTGCTGATAGGTAGTATTGAGCATTATTTCACGTCGCATCCGCCGTTGATCACCGACATCACGATGAGCATTGTGATGGGTTCGGTGTTTTGCGGCTTCGGCATCGGAGTCTACTACAACCACCATGGCACCACCGGCGGCACCGACATTGTGGCGGCGATAATGACGCAGTTGAGTTCGCTGAGTCCCGGCAGGGTGCTTATGATTTTCGATATGTCAATCGTCGCATGTTCATTCTTCCTTCCTTTCGACGGGAATCTTGAGGAACGTCTGCAAGTGCGCGCCCAGGTGATAATCTACGGATGGATGGCGATATTCATCTATGGCTATATCACTGATAAGTTCATGGCGATGGGACGGCGCACGGTGCAGTTTATCATTATCTCCGACTATTGGGAGAAGATAGGAGAGCGTATCACCAACGAAGCGCACCGCGGAGTCACACTCTGGGACGGAAAGGGCTTCTGGACACGCAACGAGCGTAAAATGCTCCTTGTCTGGGCGCGCAAATATGAGGCGTATAACATATCCTTCATCGTCAAAGAGGTGGATCCGGAGGCGTATGTCACCCACTCCTATGTCAATAGTGTCTTGGGTAGGGGCTTCGACGAGTTTAAAATGAAGAATAAGAAGAAAAAGAGAATCGCCGACAAGTAAAACCGGTGCGTATGCCATTGATGGCATATTCCCCAAATGTGGGACGATTCAAAAATTTTCGCTACCTTTGTAGCAGATAAGCAATGTCGGCAGGTAAACAATTTAGCAGGCAAGCAATGTCGGCATATAAGAA
>CAYQMV010000019.1:0-1382 GCA_964418705.1 uncultured Sangeribacter sp. | reverse complement strand
AAGCAATGTCGGCAGGTAAACAATTTAGCAGGCAAGCAATGTCGGCATATAAGAATATAAGCTTATAGAAAATCGTAATGGCACCAAAAAACTTCGACACTATTGAAACGAAAACGTATGCTGACTGCGTTTCGGAAGCTCAGATACCGTTATATACCACCGGCGGCACATCCTCCGATGAATTGAGCATGCTTTCTCTCTTTTCGGGGTGCGGCGGCATGGATTTGGGATTTGAGGGTGAATTTATATGCCATCGTAAATCGGTGGCGGAGGGTTCCCTTTGGATTGAGAGAGCGGTGAACGATGATTGGGTGCTGTTGAAGAAAAACCGCTTCTCCACCATCTTCGCCAACGATATTCTTCGTGAGGCGGTGGTGGCGTGGAATAATTACATGGGGAGGTTCGGAAAGGATTCGAGTATCTATCGTTTTCAAAGTGTCGTGGATTTGGTCAAGCAGTATCATTCTGGGGATACCGATGTTTTCCCCGAGAACGTTGATATTGTCACCGGAGGTTTCCCTTGCCAGGATTTCAGTGTGGCTGGAAAGCGTAAGGGGTTTGAGTCCATGAAGATGCATGATGGCACCCGCAACGACGGAAATGCTCCCACGGAGGAATCACGCGGCAAGCTCTATTTTTGGATGAAGCAGGTGATTGATATTGTGAAGCCTAAGATTTTTGTGGCTGAGAATGTCAAGGGTCTTGTCAGCTTGGGGGATGTGAAGGATATCATCCAGCGTGATTTCTCGTATGCTGACGGCAATGGATATATTGTCCTCGAGCCGCAGGTCTTGGATGCGGGCAACTATGGCGTGCCGGAGACTCGTGAGCGTGTGATTTTCATAGGTATAAGGAAATCGGCGTTGAGACCTGAGGCGTTGAGAATTTTGGAGGCGGGAGGGAAGTTGCCCGATGAATATAATCCTTATCCCAAACCTACGCACAATCATACTGCCAAGGATGCCTCGTTGATGCCGCCGGTCACTTGTCGTGATGTTTTCTCCGGGTTGTGTGAGCCGGAGATGAGTTCTGATTTATCGCAGAAATATTATTCTAAGGCGAAGTATATGGGTAAGCATTGCCAGGGGCAGAGTGAAATATCCATAGATGGACTCGGACCCACCATACGTTCCGAACATCATGGCAATATTGAGTATCGCCGATTGTCGAAGGAGCATGGTGGCAAAATGCTTGATGAGTTGGAGCAAGGAATGGTTGAGCGCCGTTTGACACCGCGTGAGTGCGCTCTCATTCAGACGTTCCCCCCGGATTATCCGTTCGTTTCCACTGTGGGCTATTCTTCCAAGTTTAAATTAAGCCCCTCCGGCGCTTATAAGGTGATTGGCAACGCCGTCCCCCCTCTGTTGGCGTATAATATCGCC
>CAYQMV010000018.1:0-36077 GCA_964418705.1 uncultured Sangeribacter sp. | reverse complement strand
GAATCAAGAAGGGCGGTGATGGCAGCGCGGTCCATGTCACGGCCAATGAAGACGAGCTTAATCATGCGGTCGCCATAGACGGGATCCCAATCACGCATCAGCCCCGGCTCCATCTGCATCAACTGCTCCAACTCATCCTTAGGGGCGGTGGCATACCAATAGCCGGCTTCGCGAATCTTCTTCTGCACTCCCGCTTGCTCAAAGAGAATTGACATATCCCGGTTCTGGCTAAAATAAAGCACTCCCTTGGTGCGGATCACACTCTTAGGCCATTGCTTGTCCAAGAAGAAATCAAATCTGTTGAAATCAAAGGGACGACGGCGATAATAGACAAAAGCGCCAATGCCATACTCCTCAGCCTCCCCCTCATCATGATGGTGATGGTGGTGATGGTGATGGGCATCTTCATGGTCATCATGATGGTGATGGGCATCATCCTCATGGTGATGATGGTGGTCATAGTCATCATCGTCATCATCATCCTCTTCATGGTGACCTTCGAGTTCCTTGACCCAAGTGGCGGAAGTGGAGACGCTTTCAAAATCGAAGAGGTCAGTGTCGATGAGTCTGTCGAGGTTCACATCAGCGTAATCACATTCAATGATTTGCGCCGAGGGTTGGATGGCGCGTATAATGGCTTTAATGTGCGCCGCCTGCTCGGGAGTGACCTCGGAGATTTTATTGAGAAGGATGATATTGCAAAATTCTATCTGCTGGATGATAAGGTTTTCAATATCCTCCTCATCGAGATTCTGTTTTTGGAGGGAATCGCCGCATCCGAACTCGCTGGCGAGGCGCAAAGCATCCACCACCGTCACAATACAGTCGAGCACCGGAGTGGCACCGATATGGTCCGCAATCTTCATCTGCCGCATGGAGCAAATAGTCTGCGCTATGGGTTCCGGCTCGCATATACCGCTCGCCTCAATCACGATATAGTCAAACATACCGGTAGAGGTGAGGTCAGCCAACTGCTTCACCAGATCCATCTTCAGAGTGCAACAGATGCAGCCGTTTTGCAAAGCCACAAGGTCGTCGGAGTTCGAACCTCCCACAATACCCTCCTTGCGGATAAGAGTTTCGTCGATGTTCACTTCGCCGATGTCGTTAACCACTACGGCGAAACGGATTCCCCGTTTGTTAGCAAGAATTTTATTTAGAAGTGTGGTTTTACCGCTTCCCAGATAACCTGTGAGTAGAAGGACAGGTGTGATGGACTGTTTCATATTTTTATCGCTTTAATTCGGCAAATATACTGCTAATTTCCATTTTATGCAAATTATTTCGGAGGCAAATCGGAGGATGAAGCGGGATTCTGTTGCGTCTTATAGTGGGGATGGCAGCGCATCAATTCGGAGCGCAGACGGGAACGGTCCACATGCATATATATTTCAGTGGTAGAAATGAAGCTATGCCCCAGCATCTCTTGAATAGCACGCAGGTTGGCTCCCCCTTCGAGCAAATGGGTGGCGAAGGAATGGCGAAGGGTGTGAGGACTGACGTTCTTCTTTATTCCGGCATCCTCGGCGAGTTTCTTGACGATATAGAAAATCATGACCCGCGACAGTTTTCCACCGCGGCGGTTAAGAAAAAGGTAATCGTCGCATCCGGGCTTCGGGGTCATAAACTGCCGCTGCCGCCAATAGTCGCGGATCGCCCGCAACGCCGTGGGGGATATAGGCACCAGACGCTGTTTGCTCCCCTTTCCCTCCACAATCACATATAGATCCTCGGTGTTTAGCAGGGATATCCGCAAACCGATAAGTTCCGAGACGCGCAGACCGCTGCCATAAAGCATTTCAATGATAGCGTTGTTTCGGAGAGTCTCATCCTTCGAGGGGTCCAACGCCGCGATCATGGCATCAATCTCCTCCACGTCAAGCACATCGGGGAGCGCGCGTCCCACTTGGGGCGATTCCAACAATTCCGAAGGATTATCCTCCCTAATCCCCTCCATCTTCAAAAAACGGAAGAAGGACTTCACCCCGGCGCACACGCGCGCCTGGCTCCGCGGTTGGATACCCATCTCGGCGATGGTGCCTATGAACTCATGCAAATCGTCAGTAGTGACCTCCTTGATATCCGTATTAATCATCTCGAGGAAGGTGTAAAGGTGCCTCACATCCCTCTCGTAAGCCATAAGCGTGTTCTCCGAGAGACCGCGTTCCAAGCGCAAATAGCCTAAGAAGGCACGTATCTGCCCGTTAGAAGAGGATGTCATAAGCCACAAATCTTGTCTTAGCGTAAGGGATGAAGAGGATGTCGTTCACCGAATAGAAGCATATTCCGTCCGGTCGGTTCAATCCGCGGCAGAGCGCCGCGGCGTCGCGATACCCCACAGCCACCACCACCGGGGCATCCGGAGCGTTCATCAAGCGCGTCAACTCCGCTTCAGAAGTGTCGGCGGCGGCAGTGACGAACAAGCCCTCCATATTCTTAGGGGGAGCCGCCAAGTATTTCACCCTCGAATCGGCGAGAGTGATGGATTCCTTAAACAGAGGTGTAACCGAATTGGTGACACAAGCGTATTCTGTGGCGTGTCGCGCCACCCACCGCATCGCCACCACCGCCATGCGGCGGAACGACTTAGGCACGGAGCTGGCACGGCATCGCCGCGACAGAGCATCATCGTGGTAATAGCCGTAGACCGCTGGGAGGTTAATCACCTCCCCCACCGCCTGGAAAGCGAAGGGGGAGTGAATACCAAATCCTTTTCTATGTCGATAACGTGTGAACCACATTATATACAACCTTGTTAATTTCCCTACTATTTAGCACTCTGCTTTCCGCGTCGGAGATAAGCCACGGCAACAGCGGCGAGGGCAGCCACACACAAGAGGTATATCACCACCAGAGCGACTGTGGAGATTGAATCTGTGGTATGTGCCGACTGCGGATCGAATGTGAAGTTGATTTTATGCTCACCCGCGGGCACACGCAACGCGCGGAGCACATAATTGACCCTGCCTATCTCCACCTCCTTGCCGTCGACAGTAGCTCTCCAACCCCATGGGAAGTAGACTTCGCTGAACACAGCCACGCCCCCTTTAGCGGATTTATAGCTATAATCAAGGCTATTCGGTTCATATTTGGTGAGATAGATGGTGTCGCCGGGGAGGAGCGGCATCGCGGAACCGAGCACCGCGGAGAATTTCTTATCCGCCACGGCGGAGTGACGCGTGTCGAGGGAATCAAGAGCCGACATCTCCTCATTGGGAGTGGCGAGGTATGAAATGGAGTCGACGAACCACGCATTTCCCTGCGCGTCGTGGTTCACCTCATACTTATCACCGCTCATGAAATATTTGGCGTTGAGCATATTAAGCACATTCGGGTTCAACGACTCACCGGAGAGTTGGTAAGTGATTAAATCCTGATAGCGCGTCAACTTGGCGGCATGATAGCCACCCACGGTCTTATGGAAATATGATGAACGCGAGCCGGAGAAATCGGCGAAATCCATCACTCTATAATGGGATTTATCCTTAAGGATCGCACGGTCGGCGTTGGTCATCTCGTAGCTCTCTTGCTGAGCCACCGGCTCGGTGAAGTTGTCGCTGTCGACATATCGTTTGTCGACAGTGTAAAGGTCGCCCAAAGTGATGACGGCGAGGAGAAGCACCAAGACGTATGGGCTGCGCAACAACTTGCGGAAGTAAGCCATCAGCACTGCGAAGCCGAGGATGATGACAATCAGTGAACGCAAGGCGTCGGAGCTGACCATATCCATGCGCACCTCCTTTATGGCATTAAGCACGCCATGATACAGCGGATTGCCGAAGACACCGTTTTCGTTGAAGAAATTCATCTCCGAAGCGGAGAAATGGTTCCCGAAGAATCCGGGAGCCACCCATCCGATTAGGCATACCAAAGCTCCGGCACCCATGACAATGAAGAATGCCCTTTTATGCTCATCATAGAACTTCTCATTCTTGACGATTTCACACAAGAGGAGGGCAGCCAATAGCGGGAGCGTGAACTCCACAATCACCAAAATGCTCGCCACAGCACGGAACTTCCCATAACCGGGAATCACATTCACAAACAACTCGGTGAGCCACATAAGATTATTACCCCACGAGAGGAAGACCGCGAGCAGCGACACCGCGAACAAAGCCCATTTCAACGGACCTTTCACCACGACAAGCGCCAATATGGCGAGGAGAAGCACCAAAGCGCCCACGTACACCGGACCGTTGGTCATAGGTTGGTCGCCGAAATACTGAGGGAACTGACTGAGGAAGGAATACTCCTCCGGGGAGATTTTACCATCCTGATAGAGTTCGTTCGCCTTGTCAGTGCTGGCGAGAGTGAGCATCACCGCGTCCGGTTTATCGGGATTAGGTTTGATTGTAGCCCCTCCTTTAACATTAGGAATCAACAGAGAGAAAGTCTCGCTTTTTCCGTAGCTCCATTGGGTTATGTAGTCGAGATCGGGTCCCGTGGAGGGATTCGCCGCGTCGGAGACTATCTCAGTAGCCTTTCCACGGGTGGTCTCTTTGGAATACTCGTATGTGTTGTATAGCGATGAAGCGTTTGCCGCCACCGCCAACACACCGGCGCCCGCCATAGTCAGAGTGGCGCGGCACCAACGGCTCAGCTCCTTCTTTTTATAGGCCTCGAAGAACCATGCCACCACCATCGCGATCACCACGAAGATGAAATAATAGCTCATCTGTATGTGGTTGCTCATGATCTGCAACGCTCCGAAGAGGGCTGTGAGCGCCGCCCCGGCGACATACTTGCCGCGGTAGCACAAGACGACACCTCCGATAGTGGGGGGTATATACATCAAAGTCAGGAACTTCCATATATGTCCGGCCCCGATGATAATGATGAAATAGGAGGATAGCCCCCACCCCAACGCACCGAAGAGGGCGTGATACCATTTCATCTTGAAGCACAAGCACATAATGAAAAAGCCGAGCATCAACCCGAACAGCAGATTCGCGGGCGAGGGGAGCCACAACGTATAAAGAGAAGTGATCCAGCCCAGCCATGAATTGGCGGGGTATGAAGGATTGATTTGATACGTCGGCATACCTCCGAAGAGGGCGTCGGTCCAACGGGTGATTTCACCGGTACGCTCGTGGAAGAGCTTACCCTCCTGTCCGTTGGCGAGACCCGCCTGAATGTCGTGTTGCTGCAACACCCTACCCTGCATAGCGTCGGGGTAGAAAAAGAAAAAGGCTACGACTGCAAGAAGCAGCGCAGCCAGACCTGTGTAGATTATTTGTCTTCTCATTTAGAATCTGATGGTTCCATTTTAAGAGTAATCTGACGGTTAAGACTCTGCTCCAAAGAGATAAGGGTCTCAGTTCCGGTGACACCATGGATATGTTGGATACGGTCGTTGAGCAACTCCATAAGGTTTTGGTTGTCGCGGGCGTACACCTTAATAAGCATGGAATACGGACCGGTGGTGAAGTGACATTCCACCACTTCCATAATGTTTTCCAACTCTTTCACCACTTCGCGGTACATTGAGCCCTTTTCGAGCTTCACCCCGACGTAGGTGCAAGTGTTGTATCCCAATTTCTTGGGGTTCACATCGTAGCCGGAACCTACGATGACTTTCATTTCGATAAGACGTTGGATGCGCTGATGGATTGCGGCACGCGAAACCCCACATTCAACGGCTACATCCTTTGAAGGGATGCGGGCGTTTCTCATTACAATATTGAGAATTTTTCGGTCTAAGTTGTCTATCCTTTCCATACCAAAAATGAGATCGAATATTTTTAGTTCTTAGTTTTAGTGATCTTTGAATGATGCAAATTTAGACAAAATAATTGTGCTGACAAATAGTTTGGCAATAAAAAATCTTCTTTTTGCTATCAAAGGGAGTGAAAGAAAGGGTTTATGAGCCACAAACAATGAACATTAGATAAAAAATAGTCCCCAAACAAAAACATTTGGGGACTAATAATCTCATTTTGCAATCCACCGCGGTAGCGGAGAAAATAGCAAATTGTCGCTATTTTGCCGTTACAGGTGCCACATTAGGCTGAGAAAGGAGTTTAGCGTCGATAGTGAGCACGATATACTCCTTGTCGTCCAAGCCCATGCGGGCGGCTTGCGGACCGAAGATGGTTTTCGGGTTCATAAGCACGCACGCTGTCTCACCGGGTTTCATGGCGAGGATGGCGTCGTAGTAGGGGTAGGATGTGGGGAGAGTCTTACCAAGCACTACCACGTTGTCTTTCTGCGCATATTGGCTGAGGTCCTTGCCGGAAGTGCCTTTCAAGCTTACAGAGAAGCTGATGCTGTCGCCCTCGGCGAAGTTGAAGCCCGAGCCTGGTTTGAGGGATTTGAAGAACAAACCATCTTTCAACTCTTTGTAGCCCTCTTTCTTAGCGTACTCCGCCATTTTGGCGTTGTCTTTAGCCTCTTGCTCGTCGGCGAAGTTCTTGGTGATGTTCTGCACGAACTCCATCACTTTCTTCGACGCCTCTTGATCCACCTGAGTGTCTTTGGCGGCGAATCTCATACCCTGCTCGAAGACATCATGGTTGAATTTGAAGGACTCATATTGCTGAGTGAACTCTTTTGCGGCCTGCGCCATCTGCACACCGGCCATTAAGCCGGCGTTGTAAGCGTCGTTGCCATCCTTGAGCAATCCCATACCTTTCATGTAACCCTCGATATAGTCCTTGCGGGCTTGTTCGGAGCCGAAAGTCACTGAATCGCGCTCAGCTTGATCCACAAGCTGTTGGCCATACAATTGTCCGATGAAGTAGGACAAAGAATCGGAGGGAGTCTCCGGTTTCACCTCATCAATGGATTTAGGACTATTGCCACATCCGGCGAGCATCATCAAGCCGGCGCCGGCGAAAAATAAAGCTTTCAATTTCATAATATAAATCGATTTAAACGCTTCGTGATTTTGGTCTGCGGAGCTTATTTCACGTTAAGGAGTTCAACCTCGAAGATAAGGTCGGAGTTCGGGGGTATCGCGCCGGGATAACCCTGCTCGCCGTAAGCGAGGTTTGAGGGGATGTAGAATACGTACTGGCTACCCTCTTTCATAAGTTGGAGACCCTCGGTCCAGCCTTTGATCACGCCGTTAAGCGGGAACTCGGCGGGTTGGTCGCCATGCATCGAAGTGGAATCGAACACGGTTCCGTCGGTGAGTTTGCCGGTGTAGTGTACCGACACGGTGCTTGTCTCTTTTGGAGACGCGCCCTCGCCCTCTTTCTTCACCACGTATTTAAGTCCCGAGGGAAGAGTTTTCACATCGGCTGTGGTCATGCCGGCAGTCTGAGCCAACAAAGAGTCGGGATCTTGTGTGGTGGTTTGAACCTCGGCAGTTTCTTCCACTGTCTCTTCAGCGCTCTCGTTGGCGTTGTCTGCCTTGTTGCCGTTGCAAGCGGTGAGAGCGCACATTCCGGCGGCGAAAGCCGCCGCCAAAAGTGCTGTCTTTTTCATATTGTTGTCTATTTCTTGATTACCTTGATAAGTTCCACCTCGAAAATCAAAGTTGAGTGAGGGGGAATAGCATTGGGAATACCCTGGGGACCATAAGCGAGGTCTGAAGGGATGAAGAAAGTGTATTTGGCGCCCTCTTTCATCAGCTGCACACCCTCGGTCCATCCGGGGATTACGCGGTTCAAGGGGAAAGTGGCGGGTTCGCCGCGGCTCACGGAGCTGTCGAACACTTGACCGTTGAGCAAACGACCGGTGTAGTGTACAGTCACCTCATCCTCCGCCGTGGGCTGGATGCCGGTACCCTCTTTCTCCACCACGTATTGCAAGCCGGAGGCAGTCTCTTTCACGCCGGCGTTGTTTTTATTCTCGGCGAGGAACTTAGCGCCCTCTTCGCGCGCTTTCACCTCCTCCTTGCGTTGGAGTTCTGTGAGATACTCGTTGATAAGTTTATGAGCCTCCTCGGGAGTGATCTCGGGAGCGGTGCCCTCGAATACAGATTTCACAGCGGCGAAATACGATTCAGTGCAGAGCTTCTCCACACCCATTCCTTTGAGTTGTTGGCCCATAGCCAAACCCCAGGCATAACTTAATTTGTCCATTTCTATATATTTCAGTTTTGATAGATGATTTATCGGTAAAAATATTCATACAATCCACAGCAAAAATCACACCAATCGCCGCGATTGCATAAATAATGGGCAAAGATAGCAATAAATTTTTAACTCTCATGATTTTTACCTATCTTTGCCTATCGAAATGCGCCTATTAAGACAAGCCGGCTAAAACAGGGCCGTCGGAATAAGCCAACTGAAACAAAAAGATTAAGATATAATATGACAATCAACGATATACAAGACGAAATCATCGAAGAATTCACCGATATAGAGGATTGGATGGACCGCTACGCCTATATAATAGAGCTTGGCAACTCACTTGATCCGATCGCGGAGAGCGACAAAACCCCCGCGAACCTCATCGAAGGATGCCAAAGCCGCGTATGGATCACCGCGAACCGCGACAGCGAAGGCAACGTGATTTTCAGCGCTGATTCCGACGCGATGATTGTGAAAGGCATCATCTCCATGCTCATCCGCGTGCTCTCGGGACACAAACCCCACGAAATTCTCGACACTGAGCTATACTTCATCGACAAAATAGGACTATCGGAGCACCTCTCCCCCACACGCAGCAACGGACTGGTGGCGATGGTGAAGCAGATACGCCTCTACGCCCAGGCGTTCGCGGCGATCGACGACGGTGCCATCCGCTGAGAAAAATATTATTCTAAATACTAATACCTAATTATGTTTAAAAACCATCCCAAGGGGTTGATCCCCGCAGCTCTCAGTAACATGGGCGAACGCTTTGGTTACTACATTATGAATGCGGTGTTAGTGCTCTTCCTATGTTCGAAGTTCGGACTTGCGGAGGAAACAAGCACAATCGTGTATTCATGCTTTTATTGCGGCATCTACGTGCTCTCGCTCGTAGGAGGTTTGATTGCCGACAAGACGCGCAACTACAAAGGGACGATTATCACCGGCTTGATAATCATGACCTCCGGCTACGTTTTGCTCGCCATTCCAATCCTCGCCACCTCCGACAACACTGCATGGCTTCTGACATTCACTTGCTTCGCGCTATTCCTGATAGCGTTCGGCAACGGTCTGTTTAAAGGCAACTTGCAAGCTATCGTAGGTCAGCTCTACGACAACCCCAAATATAGCTCCCAACGCGACGCGGGCTTCCAAATCTTCTACGTGTTCATCAACGTGGGAGGATTGATCGCGCCCTTTGTGGCCCCGATGCTCCGCAGCTGGTGGCTCGGTGTCCACGATATGTCGTACAACGCCGACCTCCCCGCCCTCTGCCATCAATATCTTGATGCCGCCGGAGTGCTCGGCACCGATGCGATGACCAACCTCACCGACCTCGCCAAAGCAGCGGGATGCACCGCCGTGGACAACGCCGAGACCTTGAAAGCGTTCTGCTCCGAGTACCTTGACGTGTTCAACACCGGCATCCACTACTCTTTCATAGCATCCGTGGCAGCGATGCTCATCTCCCTCACCATCTTCCTGCTCACCAAAAAGCAACTCCCCACTCCCGCTAAGAAAGAGGAGGTGGCCACCGTCACCTATACCGCGGAGGAGAAAGCGGCGATGGCGAAAGAGATACGCCAACGTATGTACGCCCTCTTCGCCGTGCTCGGCATCGCCGTGTTCTTCTGGTTCTCATTCCACCAGAACGGGACTTCAATGTCGGTGTTCGCACGCGACTTCGTGAACTCCTCCTCAATAGCTCCGGAGGTATGGCAGGCGGTCAACCCCTTCTTCGTGATTGTGCTGACCCCGATAATCGTGATGTTCTTCAGCTTCTTGTCGCGTAAAGGGAAAGAGGTCTCCACTCCCAACAAGATCGCCATCGGTATGGGAATCGCCGGAATCGCCTATCTGTTCATGACAGGTCTCTCCTTGTATGAGGGATTCCCCTCGGGCACCGACTTCCGCGCCCTCCCCATCGCCGACAAAGAGAGCATGATGGTGGGCCCGTGGGTATTGATCCTCTACTACTTCTTCATGACCGTGGCGGAGCTTTTCATCTCCCCGTTGGGACTCTCCTTCGTGTCGAAAGTGGCACCGAAACATCTCCAAGGACTCTGCCAGGGTCTATGGCTTGGCGCCACCGCCGTAGGTAACGCCGTGCTCTGGATCGGCACCCTTCTCTACAACGCTTACCCCATCTGGGTGGCATGGGCGGTGTTCCTCGCCGTGTGCGTCATCTCCATGGGTACGATGTTCGCCATGCTCAAATGGCTTGAACGCGTCACCAAATAAAAAGTCAATAGAATAAACTGACAGCTTCAGGACCCAAGCCCGCGAGAGGGCTTGGTGTCTTGGGGCTTTTACCATAAAACATACCATGTTCAAGAACCAACCTAAAGGGCTCTATGTCTTAGCCCTCGCCAACACCGGAGAGAGATACGGCTACTACACCATGATAGCCATACTTCTCTTCTTTCTGCAAGCTAAATTCGCATTCAGCGCCGCCACCGCCGGATTCATCTACTCCACCTTCCTCGCAGTGGTCTATTTCATGCCCTTGCTTGGCGGAGTGATCGCCGACAAATGGAACTTCCAAAAGACCGTGGCACTGGGCATCGGAGTGATGTTTCTCGGGTACCTGTGTATGGCAATCCCCACGGCGCCGCGTCTCAACAGTTCCCTCGTGATTATGATCGCCGCCCTGCTGCTGATATCTCTCGGCACCGGGCTCTTCAAGGGGAACCTCCAAGTGATGATCGGCGACCTCTACAATGCGCCTGAATACTCAAGCAAACGCGATATGGGCTTCTCGCTGTTTTACATGGCTATTAATATAGGTGCGATGTTCGCGCCCGCCACCTCCGAAGCCCTCTGCAACTACGCCCTCCACGCCAAGGGACTCACCTACGACCCGGCGCTCCCCTCCATCTGCAACGCCTTCATCGCCGGCGACACCATCTCCCCCGAAAACCTCCAATTCCTCCAAAGCATGGCGGGAGAAGGGGTCAGCGACCTTATGGCATGGTGCCACCATTATATGGAGACAATCTCCATAGGCTACTCCTACGCGTTCGGCGTGGCATGCTTCTCCCTCATCGTATCATACCTTATCTACCGCATCGGACAACGCACCTACGACGGTGTCTCCGATAAGAAGAAAGTGAAAAAATCCGGCTCCGACACCGCCGCGGTGGAAGAGGAACTCACCCCGGAGCAGACGAAATCACGCATCGTGGCGCTGTTGCTCGTATTCCTGGTGGTGATCTTCTTCTGGATGGTGTTCTCTCAGAACGGAGCCACCCTGACCCTCTTCGCCCAAGTGTTCACACAGACGGAATCCAGTTCATGGACACGCATAGGTTTCAACGTGTGGGCGTTGGCAGTGATTGTGGTGGCGGTATATGCGGCGTTCAGCCTTATCCAAAGCAAAGGGAAGACCTCCCGCATCATCAGCGGCGCGGTGCTCCTTGCGGCGATCGCCGGCTTATGGATGTTCTACCAACACACCCCCGCGAGCGTGGGGAATATCCAACCGCAGATTTACCAACAATTCAACCCCTTCTATGTGGTGGCGTTGACCCCCTTCTCCGTAGCCCTTTTCGGATGGCTCGCCAAGAAAGGCAAAGAGCCGTCGGCGCCGCGTAAGATAGGACTTGGAATGATCGTGGCTGCCGGAGCATTCCTCATCATGTGCTTAGGCTCCATTGGATTGGGAGTCGCCCCCACCGAGGGCGTGGGCGCCAACTTGGTATCCCCCAACCTACTCATAGGGACATACCTCGTGCTCACCTTCGCGGAGCTACTTCTCTCCCCGATGGGATGCTCCTTCGTGTCGAAAGTGGCTCCACCTAAATATAAAGGTGCCATGATGGGATGCTGGTTCGGGGCAACCGCCGTGGGCAACTACTTGGTGTCGATCCCCACCCTCATCTGGAACAAAATCGACGTGGCTGTATTGTGGGCGATACTGATCGTGGTGTGTCTCATCTCCGCATGCTTCATCTTCGCCATAATGAAGAAACTCGAAGCGGCGACCAAAGACGCATGACAAATCGTCGGCATCGCCGACCGACGACCAATTATGATACCACTAGATAATAAATCAACTGAGAAAACTAACTGTTAATTTTAAGGAGTTTTCGAGGATAGGGAATCTCTCTGCGAAGCGAGATTCCCTATTTTCATTATGTCAGATTGGCTTCTTGACAAATTATTATCTTATAGTCTATAAAATTACGACATTTAGTATAATAATTTGCCTATATGGATTTTTTCTGTTAACTTTGTGGCGTTGAAAACGATTAAGACTTTCCAACAAAACGATAACAGCGACGCATAATATATTGGAGAGAAATATTGGAGGCAAGAAGCTCAAATTACAGCCAATATTCACACATACTTTGGATAGTTGTCATCGCGTTCATGACTCAGTCATGTGATATGATTTACGACTACTCTACCTGTGAAGAACCGGCGAAGATGATTGACTACACCATCAGAGTCCATCACAATTTGGAGACCACCGACCTTGAATATCACGTTGGTCTACTGACTCGTGCCGCCGCCCCCGATTCAATATGTATCCGTTACCTGTTTAGGGCGTACAGCAATTCCATGGTTGTGGCTGAGAAAGAGGTGTACAAAGAGGGCACCGACTTCAAAGACTTCTCCGTGGAAATGCAACTGCCGGAAATGAAAGATGAAAAAGTCTATGTGTGGGCGGACTACGTAAAACGCGTGGATGATAAGTATGAAACCATTTTCTACGATGCCGGCGATTTCAGCTCCGTGATCTACAGAGACTCACCGCAGACAAGCACTCTGCTGAAAGACTGCTTCAACGGAGAGTTTGACGCGGACTTCAACGGCGGCAACCGCGTAGCGGATGTTTGGCTGTCGCGTCCCACAGGGCGATATTTCATCATCGCGACCGACTTGGACAAATTCGACGATGCGGAAAACCTGTCGGACTATAAGGTCAGGGTGAGCTATCCGCTCTACTTTCCATCGTCACTGCGATTGTTCGACGACAGAGTCTCAGATGTGGAGATAGGTGTGGAATATGAATTTTCCATCATCAAGCTCGATGACAACCGCGCTCTCCTGGGCTTCGACTATTCGTTGCTCAACAAGAGCGAACACTCGGGGATAGACATACAAATCTATCTCATCAACCCCCAAGGGGAACGCCGCACCCTCAGCAGCGTGCTCAACGTGCCAATGAAAAGGAGCCAAAACACCTACATCATCGGTGAGTTCCTGAACAACGACACACCATACTATGGAGGGTTAGGCATTGACTATAGTTTCGACGGCGAATATACGATATTCGTATAGTCCCGGAGACAACAACAAGGAACAAGAGAATAAAACAAGAGAATAAAACAAAACAACAACTCTATTCGAGAGAAATTTCGGAGAAAACAACGACAATAAAACATTTAAAAACAACAAATTAAACTTCTGACAATGAATTTGAAGAAACTGTTATTCACATTGCCATTGCTGTCAATGATCATGGTAGGCTGCGGTGCCGAAGAGGATATCCGCCCCGAGAACGGCGAGAGCAAGACAATCGTCCTTAACTTGGGATTAGGCGACGCCAACATCCCCACACGCACACGTGCGGAGAACAACTCGCTAATCAACACGCCTACCTATCAAGGCGACTCATTGGTCAACAAAGTCTATTTTCAAGCGTACGACACAAAGAGCCAACCTATGTTTGATGAAATCAAGGAGCTTCCTTTGGAGTACGGAACAACGACTGCCACTGTCACATTACCAAACACCGGAACCTACACCTTAGTTTTTTGGGCACAGAATGATGAGTGCGAATACTATGACCGCTCCGAGTTCCCGACAATCAAGCTCAAAAACACCGACAAGCTGAAGAACAATGACCCCTCCATGGCGGCATTCTTCTACAAAGTGACCGACGTACACCCGGCGTTGCTCGACCAAATGAGCATCATCCTGCGCCGTGCCGTGGCTCAGATCAACCTCGGTATGGACCTCGCCACTTACAGCAGCTACACATCAACCCAACAACCGAACATCTCTTCAGTGACCCTCTACGACGCTCCCACGAGCCTCGACCTGCTCACCTCGGAGACCTCCGGCAACGCCGACCTCACTTATGCCGCCAGCAAAAACATCACCAACGGCAAACACACCAACTTGAAGATTAAGAACCCCACTTATGACTCAAGCAAGGACACCGACGAGTCGAACCCCGAAAGAATAGACTGTGCATGGCTCTCCATGTGCTACACTTTCGCACCCAACCATCAAACAACGCTCACAAAAGCGACTTTCGACCTGTCGAATGACGGCGAGTCCACCACCGGATACTTGCAGAACGTATTGGTAAACAATGTGCCTATCACACAAAACTACCGCACCAACATCTTCGCATCCCTCTCCGGCAACATCTCATTCACCATCAACACCGACTTCCAATGGGCGGGCGAGGATAACTCCATCGTTCAACTCGATGCCGACGGCTTCTCCAAATTAACTCCGGAATATGCCGCCACATTCGCCGATATGGATGTCATCGTGGATCTCGGTGGAAAAACAGTGAACATCCCCACATACTCCACCGCAGGCAACAACTACGTGCCCATCCGCTTCGTATGCCACAACTTCACCATCAAAAACGGTACGCTCAACAATGAGTCGCTCCAGATTCTGGCAAGCAATCAAGTGACCATCACCAACGTGAACTTCACCGGCAACGCCAACGGACAATACGCACCGTTGATCATCGGTCCTGTGAACGGCACCGACGACGTACAGACAGAGTACGCCACCGGCATCAACATTGAGAACGTAGACTTCACCGAACACAAAGGTGCTCTCTACAACATCCTCATCGCCGGAAGCCAACCTGTGATTGAGAACGCATCCTCCATCAGCGTAGGTGAAGGAACTCACCAGATTTACATCTCATCCAGCAAATTCGCCAACTTCTCAGTGGACGGCATCCGCCTCGTAGGTGTGCCCGACAACGGCATCGTGACTATCTCACAAAACGCCTTCACCGGCATCAAACACGCCGTCACCGCCCTTGACTACTATGGTCAACCGGGACACGCCATCAACATCAGCAACATCGGCAAAAACGAGAACGTTGAAATTGATATGGCAAACTGCTCCTACTCCTATGACACCACCGGCGCATTCACAACTACCGACAGCGAGAACTACCACGCCGGATTCCTCGGTTTGAGCAAATATGTGATCCCCGATCTCAACACCTACGAATGGGGTATGAGTTCATGGACTCTCCAATACCACACTATCACGTGCGGCGACAGCCCCGTCAACTCACTCCTCTATGGTGTGGAGCAATCACTCCTCGGTCTCCCCAAAGGACTCTCCAAAGGGTATTTCCCGAAAGAGATCACCATCGACGACACAAGAAACGTGTCTATCAACACTGAATCTTATCCTACCGGATACTTCGCTGAATAAACGAATAGTGTAGATGCGCCTTGCGCATCGTTCTCCGAAACACGCTTCAAATATATAGTGTCCGGCGCGCATCACCCCACGGCGATGCGCGCCTTTCTTTTATACACGCCCGTCATCGTCATAGAAACAAGAACATGAAATTAGAACATGATATAAGAAAGAGAAACAAGAAAGGGAAATCAGAGAGATAAGAAAGAGAGATAAGAAAAAATTGACGAAAACCTTTGTCAAATGAAAAATTTTTACGAATATTGCAACGTGATTGGATGGCAAACAATAACAAAACATCATATCAATGAAAAAACATCTATCAATTATTGTAGCGATTATGGCTCTATTAGGCATTACCTCCTGCAATAGCGGAAAGAAAGAGAACGCTGAGGATAACAGCACATTCGAGACGCCCAAATGTCTTGTGCTCTACTATTCCCAGACAGGAGCCACCAAAACAGTGGCTGAAGAGCTCCAGACAAAACTCGGAGCCGACATCGAAGAGATTGAGTTGGTTAACCCCTACACCGGGGATTACGACCAAACCATCGAGCGTTGCAAACAGGAACGCGAGAGCGGCACATTCCCCGCGATCAAGCCGTTGAAATCGAATATCGCCGACTACGACGTGGTATTCGTGGGCTACCCCGTGTGGTTCGGCACATACGCGCTCCCCATCGCCGGACTCGTGGATAAATATGACTTCGCCGGAAAGAAAGTGGTTACCTTCTGCACCTTCGGCAGCGGCGGCTTGGAGAGTTCCAGCGCCGACCTTAAGGAGGCACTCCCCAAAGCGGAGGTGGTATGCGGCTACGGTGTCCGTTCCGAACGTCTCGGCAATATGGCTGAGGAGGTGAACCGCTTCCTCATCGAAAACGGATTCATCCAAGGAGAGGTGGAGGAACTTCCCGACTACTCACAGCTCCAAGCAGTGACCCCCGAAGACACCACAATCTTCAATGCGGCGTGCAGCGGATATAAATTCCCATTGGGCACACCCACAAGGGTTGGAAAACGCACCACAAGCAAAAGCATGGACTACGTGTTTGAAGCCGTGGCGACAAACCCCGTGAACAACGAAACCGACACAGTTACAATCTATGTCACCGCGGGCAAAGAGGAGGGCGCCAAGCCGGTCTTCACCCGCGTGGTTAGATAATATAATATCGGAACACTGTGAATTTCCTAAATGGGACTAATCTCCCATTTAGGAAATTTTTTGTTTTCTTGATAGACTGACATAACAAACTAATTATAAACAACTTAACCACACACATACAAAAGATATAGAAGAAAAAGACAAATTTTTTTTGATGGAAGTTGAACTATCTTCCGCCAAATATGTTTATTAGATAGAGTTGAGAAACTGGGAAGCTTGTCAACTTCAGTTATGGTAATAGAGTTTATTCATAAAGAGTTATTCAAACACATGGTAGTTATCGCATAAACCATTGTACAGTTAGTACATAATCTACAACAGTTTCCGATATTATATTAACAACGAGCCGGCACGAGAAGTGTGGGCTCGTTGTTATTTTTGGGGACAACCTCAGCCCCCAACCCTCTCTTCACCCTACTGTTCAGGCTGAAAGTACCATTTTGGTGTTAACGACACTTAAGTTAGTATAAATTAGTTTAAATCTTGGACAGTTGATAAAGAAAAATGGAGGGTTTATATGTTATATAGAAGAATTAAAATCGGAAACTACTATGTCAAACGTACCAACGTTAAAACAGAAGCTGCTGGGGCTTCAGAGCAACCTCACCAGCTTTGCCTTTCAGCTGACCGCCAACAAGGAGTCAGCGATGGATCTAGTGCAGGACACTACTCTGAAAGTTCTCGACAACGAAGAGAAGTATGTCGACAACGTAAACTTCAAAGGGTGGGTGTTCACTATCATGCGCAATATCTTCATCAACAACTACAGAAGAAGAGTGCGTAGCTCTACGGTGATCGACACTACGGAGGATCTCTATCATCTCAACCTGTCGCAACAATCCGGCTTTGAAACCCCCGAGGGCACCTACGCCGTCAAGGAGATTTCCTCTGTGATCAAAACATTCACCGAGGAATACCGTGTCCCATTCTCAATGTATTTGGCAGGATACAAATACAATGAGATCGCGGATCAACTTGATTTGCCGTTAGGCACCGTGAAGAGCCGTATCTTCTTCGCGCGGAAACGTCTGCAAAAAGTTTTAAAGGATTACGACAGATAACAACGAATTGACGACGAGCTGATAACGACGCATTGAGTATTGAAATCAACGAATTGAAAAACAATGCGGAGGAAACAGCACAAAGAGAAGAACGTAATGAAGCCTGAAACCAAAACCACGAGAAACCCTCAGAGCTACAAACTGTCATACGTCAATGAGTTCCTACACGTTGACAAACTGTCACACCTTGATCTTTTGTTTCCGAAATGATCAATGAACAAACTGAGCAAACTGATTAAGTTGAAGAACAGACCGACATTCTATATATCATTATTACCCAAAAAGGGCGCCCGCATTAACCGCGGACGCCCAATTTATTGTAAACGGGAAACGATGTAAACATCGGAAAAGATGTAAACGCCGGGAAGATTGCCGTCTATCTGTCGAAGATATAATGCATCAGCGTCTTGCCGACGGCATTTAGAGTCGCTGCGTCAATGTTCTCCATATTATCCTGCATAGTGTGCCACACGGGGTTGAATCCGGAGTCGCTGGTGGGGTTGTATTCAATGATGTCGATGGCATCGTAGCCATTCTCAATAAACTTCACATGGTCGTCGGTGATCGCGCCGCCGAGCCTATTGACGAAATACTCCGAGAAACCGGCTTCCGCCGCCGCCTGCCATACGCGCTCCACCAATCCGGGGCTGGACTTCTGGGATAGATATTCGCGGCAAAAACGGGCATCTTTGCCCCCCACCATATCCAAAAGGATTGTCTCCGAGGGGGTGTATCCCTCCTTCATATTATTCACGAAATACTCCGCTCCAAGAGCCCAGGAATCATCATCGTTGTGCGCGCCCCAGTCCTCGGCATCCACAAAAAGGATATCCACGCCTACACCGGGCGTTCTTGTAGCCAACTGACGCGCTATCTCCAGTAGCACACCCACGCCGCTGGCGCCGTCGTTAGCGCCGTCGTTGGGCTTTCTATGGTTGGCACTGTCGGGGTCGTTGTCAGCCCAGGGACGGGTGTCCCAATGCGCCATAAGCAACAGACGCTCCGACGCATCGGTATTGTAAGAGCCAAATATGTTCCGCGCATGAAGCATGGTGCCGTCAAACGCTTTAATTGTCATCGGCTGCACAGTCACCGTCGCGCCATGACGGCGCAACTCATTCTCCAAGTACACTCCGCAACGGCGGTGCGCCTCGGTGTTGGGCACGCGGGGGCCGAACTCGACCTGACGCGCCACATAACTATATGCGCTGTCGGCATCAAACTGTACGTATATCTCCGGCGCCGCATTCTCCGCGGCTCCCTCATTTCCGGCGGCACGTTTATCGCCGCATGAAGCGAACATGGTCGACATTCCGAAAAGGAACATCCCCGCCATCACCGCACTTTTTATCATCTCAAATTCTCTTCTCACTATAAACAATTCAAATCTTTAGACAATTCAGACCTTTAGATAATTCAAATCTTTAAACGATTCAGACCTTTAGACGATTCAAATTTCTAAATCTCAAATCTCTATACACGATATTAAACAAGTTCTCTAAACAAAGGTAGGGCCGTCACCGCCACGAAGCGAAGAAATGCTTCACGGGGCCATGCCCCTCCCCTATCTTATAGCCGGCGCCGGCGACTATCGCGGCGGCGATATACTCTTTAGCTTTGCGCGCGGCGGTGTCGAGGTCGGCACCGAGGGCGAGATACGCCGCAATGGCGGAGGATAGCGTACATCCTGTGCCGTGGGTGTTCTCCGTGTACACGCGTTTAGATGCCAGACGTTGGAAAGTGTCGCGCTCGGCATTATAGAATATGTCCACGAGCGTATCCCCCTCCAAATGTCCCGCTTTCAGCATCACCGACACCTTGGAACCGGTCATGCGCGAGAGCATACGCGCCGCCTCCTCAAATTGATCCTGAAACTCCACCTTCTCACCCAAAAGCATCGACGCTTCCGGCAGATTAGGGGTGATAACACGGCTGTAGGGAATCAACTTGTCGCGCAATGTCGCCAACGCCTCGCGTTCCAACAGAGGATCGCCGGAGGTGGCTACCATCACCGGATCCACCACTATCTGACGCACATCGGGGAACTCCATCAGCGATTGCAACACACCCTCAATCAAGGGGGAGCTATGGAGCATCCCTATTTTCACCGCGTCGGTGCCGATATCGGAGAGGACGGTGTGTATCTGCCCCTTCACAAAATCCACCGGCACAGGGTGAACTCCAAAAACCTTCACGGTATTCTCATCCACCAAAGCGGTTATAGCACTGGTGCCATACACGCCCAAGGCGGAGAATGTTTTAAGGTCGGCTTGCATGCCAGCCCCACCCGAAGGGTCGGAACCCGCAATGGTGAGCGCGCATCTGTATTTCTTCATTGTTAATAAAATGTTGATAACGTGTTAATAACTTCCTGCAGCAACAACTCTTTAAACCGACAAACCACTGAGCCACAGCCCGATGTACCAATAGTCGGTCGCAGTGTCATCAGTAGCCTATTGCGACATCAATAATCAATCACGGCGGTGACCATATCCTTCACGTCTATGGTGAACAAGCGGTTTTCAAGCACCTCCCCGAAACCGGCGAGGATTTTAATCGCCTCCGCAGCCTCGACACAGCCAACAATTCCGGGGACAACGCCGATCACGCCCCCTGGTTTACGGGGGAGTGCGCATAGAGCGTCACGCTCCGGATAGAGTTCCTCATAGCGGCGGTGGTGCTTATAGTTGAACACCGTCACCTGACCATGGAACTCGCCGATGGTACCGTGGATCCATGTCTTTCCCAACTTTGCACAAACATCGTCAAGTAGGAAACGTGTAGGGAAATTGTCGCAGCAATCCACCACCAAATCATAGCGTGAGATTATCTCCGCGGCGTTCTCCTCGGAAATCATCTCCGGGATGACATCAAACTTCACCATCGATGACATCGCCGACAGACGGCGTTTCGCTGTTTCCGCTTTCGGAGCGCCCAGTTCCGGCTCCGTATATAGAATCTGTCGTTGCAAATTAGAGAGCGACACCTCATCGGCATCCATCAAGCCAATTCTGCCCACGCCGGCACCGGTGAGATAGGTAGCCACCGCGGATCCCAGTCCGCCCACGCCAACCAATAAAACAGATGAGGAGAGAAGCTTACGCTGCCCCTCCTCACCAAACTCTTTCAACATGGTTTGACGTGAATATCTTTCTAAATCCATATCAATCCTCTCGATATCTATTATCTAATATCTATTATCTACTATCTAATATCTATCATCTACTAACTAATCAAAGACTTGGTCCCAATCTTTCCAGACCGGTTCCCTACCGAGGGTTCTAAGGTCCGCCGCCACCTCATCCGGGGATGTGCGGTCGCTCACGGCGAACTGCTCCAACGAAGAGGGATAGACAGCATAGCCTCCCGGGTCTGTCTTTGAGCCGGCGCTCATGGAGGTGACTCCGAGGGTCGCCATATTATTGCGCAACGTATGGTTCTCACGGGTGGAGTAAGAGATATCCACATCATGGTCGAAGATACGGAACGCGAAAGTCAGTTGCGCCAATTCACGGTCGGTAATCACCACGTTGGGTTGGAACCCCGCCTCCGAGGGGCGCATACGGGGGAAGTTCACCGAATAGCGTGTCTTCCAATATTTCTTTCTCAGGTACGCGAGGTGGCGCGCCATCATTGTCACGTCGGTACGCCAGTCCTCAAGACCTATAAGCACGCCCATACCGATTTTGTGGAGACCTGCCTGCCCCATACGGTCGAAGCCGTCGCAACGCCATTCAAAGATGGACTTCATGCCCGCGGGATGATATACTTTATATCTGTCGCGGTTGTAAGTCTCTTGGAAGCAGGTCACACCGTTGAGACCCGAGTGTGTCAGACGCTCATAATCCTCCGCGGAGAGGGGCATCACCTCCAAAGAGAGGTTGCTGAAATAGGGACGGCACACCTGAAGGGCGCGTTCCAAGTAGTCGGTTCCGGCAAGACGGGGATTCTCTCCGGTGACTATCAAAAGGTTCTCGAATGGACCGAGTTTCTTAATCGCCTTGCACTCCTCCTCGATTTGCTCCGGAGTAAGAATCACGCGTGCGATTTTATTGTGGTGGTTGAACCCGCAGTAAACGCAAGAGTTGGCGCATGAATTGGTGATATACATGGGGATGTACATCGACACCACCTTACCAAAACGCTGTTCAGTGATTTGGCGGCTCATGCGGGCCATCACTTCGAGGTAGGGTTCGGCGGCGGGAGAGATCAGGGCCATGAAATCACGGTCGGTGAGGCGTTCGGTGCTCAGCGCTCGCTCCACGTCCGCCGCGGTCATAGCCATGATTTCGCGTCCTGTCTGTTCCCAACTATATTTTTTTAATTCTTCTGAAAACATTTACAATCCTGCATTAAAATCAATGCAATCCTGCATTAAAAATCCTTATAATTCTGCATTAAAAATCCAAGAAGGAGGTCAAGGGGCTTGAAGCCTCCGCTACGTCGCGCACGGCGCCGAGACCGGCTTCGAAAGCTTCACGTCCGGCACGTGTGGCGTCGGCAAACGCCACCGCCATTCTCTTGGGATCCCCAGCCACGGCAATGGCGGTGTTCACAAGCACGGCGTCGGCGCCGAGTTCCATAGCCTCGGCGGCGTGTGAGGGGGCTCCGATGCCGGCATCCACCACCACGGGGACATTGCTCTGTGCGATGATGATCTTAAGCATCTCTTTGGTGGTCAGACCCTTGTTGGAACCTATGGGGGCTCCCAAAGGCATCACCGCCGCGGTGCCAGCCTCCTCAAGGAGCTTGCACAGCACCGGATCCGCTTGGATATAAGGTAGAACCACGAATCCCATCTTCGTCAACTCACGAGTGGCTTTAAGAGTCTCTACGGGGTCGGGAAGAAGATAACGAGGGTCGGGGTGTATCTCTAATTTTATGAAGTTGGTGCCGAAAGCTTCGCGTGCCAATTGGGCGGCGAGAATCGCCTCGTCGGCATTGCGTGCTCCGGATGTATTGGGGAGTAGTTGAATACCATCATGACGTACGTGAGCGAGCATATCATCGTCGCGGTTATCCATATCGATACGTTTCATCGCTACGGTGACCATCTGAGAGCCGGAAGCCTCTATCGCCGCCGACATCTCTTCGTTGCTACGGAATTTACCTGTACCTACGAATAAGCGGGAACTGAACTCACGTTCCCCTATCACTAAGTTGCTCATTTTCCTATATGTTGATTATGTTCTTTCTAAAAACTCGTTTCTATTCTGCTGAGGAGGTCGCTTGTCCGTTCCGCCGGGTCACGGGCGTTGAGGATATCGCCGCTGACAGCCACCCCTTTCACTCCGGTGGCGATGATCTGAGGAATATCCTCACGTGTGATTCCCCCTATCGCGACGATAGGTATGTCTATGCCTTTGCGGCGGCACCGCTCCAGGATATCATTATACCCCTCCATACCGAGCACGGGACTAAGTTTCTCCTTGGTGGTGGTGAATCGGAAAGGACCGAGGCCCACATAGTCGGCTCCGGCCTCGTAAGCGGCTTTCACATCGTCGAAAGTGTTGGCGGTGGCACCGATTATACGCCGCGGACCGAGGATTTGCCGCGCTTGCGCCACAGGCATATCATTTTTCCCCAGATGCACGCCGTCGGCGTTTAGGATATCCACCATCTCCACATGGTCGTCGATAAGGAATGTGGCTCCATAATCGCGGCACAGCTGCGCCAGGCGCCATCCCACCACCGAAATATCGGCGAAGCCTGCGTTCTTCATTCTCAGCTGAATCCACTGGCAACCGCCGCGCAACGCCTCCAAAGCCCCGGTGTAGGTGCTGTAGCGTTTTGAGGCGTGGGTGATGAATTGCAGACGGAAGCTGTCTTCATCCACGTAAGGGCGCCATGCGGCTCCGAGCATCACCGCTCCGGCGAACCCGGCGTTCTCTATCTCCGCGAACTTCGCGGGGGTGACACCGCCGAGGGCGTAGACGTTGCGGCACTCCTTAAGCAGGGGCTGCAACGCCGCGAGGTTGAAATCGCCGCTATACCCCGGTTTGGAGATGCTGGGGTAGATAGGACTGAGGAAAGCGTAGTCCTCTTTGAAGTTTGCGAGTTCCTGCACTGTGTGGAGCGAGCGGCTCACCAATCCGTGCCATCGCTTCGGAGGCTCCGGATTGCGGCTGTTGAGGTGTACGCCCCCCAGGCTATACTCCACGGCAAGATTGAAATGGTCGTGGAGGGTGATCTGCGGGCGCAACTCCGGCGATATCTCCTCAATGAGTGTCCTCACCTGATTCTCCGTAGCGTCGGGCTTACGTATATGCACACGACAGATTCCCTCGCGACGCAGCATACGGTGTATTTCCTGCGCCTCGTGGGGGCTGAACTCCGGCAAAGTAATGTTTATCTTGTTCATAAAACCCACCGATATTAACCGCCGCAGACGGCGCGTATCACGGTAAGTTTCATTCCCTCTTCGATTTTAAACGTGTCCCATTGGGTGCGCGGCACAACTCGGTTGTTTACTGCCACCGCCTGCCCCACTCCGGAGAATCCCTCCTGTTGCAGCAAGCTCGTAAGTGAAGCATCCACATTCACTTCCACTTCATGGTTGTTGATTTCCACTTTCATAGTCCTAACATTTACGTCCGCGTTTTGGCGCGGCACTATCTATTGACACTGCAAACTTACTAAAAAAATCCGGATAAAAAAAATATCGCCGGGGATAAACCGCGGCGATATTAAAACTTAGAGAAAGGCAGGTTAATTATAGTCTCTGAGGAGGGTTCTCAATCTTCTGCGCGTGCGGAAGATTTGACTCTTCACCAGCCCCAGAGGCACATTCATCTGGTGGGCGATTTCCTCATACTTATATCCCTGGAGGAACAAAGTAAAGGATCTGCGCTGGCCTTCGGGAAGATCAAGGATGATGGCGTTGATCTCTCTTACGGCATAGCTACTGTCGGGGCCCGGGGCCTCCGATTCCAAATTAAACAATGAGGAATCCGGCAACTCCACACTCTCCTCCGGGGAGAAACCGGCGACGCGGCGTGATCGGCAATTATTCAAGAAGGTGTTTCGCATAATAGTAAATATCCACCCTCTAAAATTGTCGTTAGCCACAAACTTGTCCGCATTGTTCAGCGCTTTGAGTGTCGTGTCTTGCACCAAGTCATTCGCCGCGTCAACGTCCGAAGTGAGCTTGAGTGCAAAGGCGAGAAGACTTCTTTGTACACTTAAAAGCCGATTTTTAAATTCATTCTTTCCGATTTTCATTGGTACGGTATGGTTAGGTTCACTATAATGGTGAAAATGTTTATAATATATAGTTTAGCCTTAATGGATGAACTACATCGCAAAATTAGTTATTTATTTAGCTATCACCAAATTATTTTCGTTATTTTTCTTTATTTTTCGTCTACTGGCTTCTCTATTCCTCCGTATATATTCTTCTTCACTTCCCATCCACATTGTTCTTATGGATATGGATCCACTCGATGCGGGTGTCGGTCATGGCGAGGATAGTGAATTTCACATCGCCGATCACGAAAGTGTCCCCCTTGTTGGGGAGGGCCTCCAGATTATCAAGGATATATCCGGCGAGGGTGTGGTACGTGTCCGACTCTTTGAGGTTAAGCTTCAGCTCCTCGTTGAGATGTTCTATCTCCTCGCGTCCCGACACCTCGTAGTCCCCGTCGGGGAGGGGACGGATGGTGAGACGCTGTTGGTCATGCTCATCCTCGAACTCGCCGAAAATTTCCTCCACAAGGTCTTCGAGAGTCACCAATCCGGCGGTGCCGCCGAACTCGTCGATAATTATCGCCATGGAGCGTTTCTCCGCCAGCAGACGGCGCATGAGCTTGTTGGCGAGCATAGTCTCCGGAGTGAAAATCACCGGCTTGAGGCACTTCTTCCAATCGTTAGAGGGGGTGAATATCTCCGACACGTGGATATAGCCCAACACATTGTCAATATCGCCGTGGTAGACCACGATCTTGGAGAGTCCCGTGCGCACGAAAGTGTTGATAAGCTCCTCTCGGTCGGTGGTGTCGATGTCCACCGCGGTGATTTCGTTGCGCGGGCGCATACATTCCCCCACCTGTGTGTCTTTGAAGTCTATGGCGTTGCGGAAAATCTTCACCTCGTTCTCCACGGACTCATCAGTCGGGGCTTCATCGATAGACTGCTGGATATAATCGTCGATTTGGTCGATGGTGAGCATACCCGTATTGTTCTTGCCCCCCTTTATGCCGAAAATCGCCATAAGCCCCCGTGAGAGCCATGAGGTGAAGAGCGACAAAGGATAGAGAAGAAGATAAATCACATAGAGGGGTATGGCGATGATGCGCATGGTGAAGTTGGGGTTGATGCGGAACACCGTCTTGGGGAGGAACTCGCCGGTGATCAGAATCACCGCCGTGGATGCCAACGTGTTGACCACCAACACCAAAGCGTCGTTGTCACCGAACCAACCGCGCAGTATCGGATTGATAAGCACCGACACGCCGATACCATAGATCACCAATGCGATATTGTTGCCCACCAGGAGGGTGGAGATAAACATATCGACATTGCGTGCGAAGCCATGAATCACTCTGTTGATCAGTCCCTTTTTCGTGGCGTCGATTTCTATTTTCACCTTATTCGACTGCACGAAGGCGATTTCAGCGCCGGAGAAGAAGGCAGAGAAGAGTATCGCTATGATAGTGACGGCTAAAGCCGCTGAAAGATCCATCTTATATTGTTTAGAGTTTACATTACAATTACCTTGCGAACGCCGCTGAGACCGCGGCGGCCTTCTGAGGGTCCTTCGCATTCATGGGGGTGTTGGCGGAGGGCGCCGGAGCGGGGGTAGTGCGCGGAGCGCCGGAGGCACTGGAAGCGCCGCCACCTTGGGGAGAGGCCTCCACGGGGAAGATTCCCGTGGGGTGTATGATACGGTAGCTTGTGAGCTGGTCGTTGCTACGGAAACCCTCCCCCTCAATCACGTGGGTGGGGGTCTCTATATGTATGAAGGAATCGGTGTAGACCAACCGCTGCCGCTCGTCCCAGAAGAGCTGCTGAGTCTGGAAGAGCGACTTCGGCTGGCGCGTCAACTCCACGTTGCCGTCCAAGCGCCATATACGTTCGCGCTTGAGATAGTGCGCCGAGTCGCACGCCACCGTAGCTATCACGTTGAAAAATCTGTCGTACTTGCGCAGATAAAGCCCCTTGGGGAATGACCAGTAGGGTGTGTCGATCTCGTTGTCGTAGACGAGCCACAGGGGCGACACGATTTTATACTGCACTATGCCGGAATCGGAGATGAGGGTGTTGACGTTGACGGTGCGCATCATCGGCATCTTTTTCGTGTCGATGTCTGTCACGTCAACCTTGCGTTCCTCCTTGCATCCTCCCAAGAAAGGGAGCAGGAGCAGCGCCGCGCCGACGGCTACCGCCGGCAACCGCATCCCGGTAATTCGTTTCATCTAAATTCTATTATTTCAGCTTACGCTGCCAGAACCAAACCTCATTGAAGTTCAAGCCCAAGGTGATGTTGAAGTAGTTCTCCTTCACAAGGGCCATGGGTGATGCCTGGCGGTGTTTCCATTCGAAACCTACGTTTATGACAGTCTTACCCTCCAAGGTGGGGAGACCGACACCCATCGTCACGCCATACTCCTTCACTCTGTTGGCGGTGAAGTGCGTCGCGTCGGTGTAATGTTTGATATTGAGGTAGTCGTTGGTATAGAACGCGCCAAAACGGTAGGTGATTCTCTGTGCGTAGTTACCGCGGAGCTTGGGAGTGTACTCACCGCCCACTGAGATTTTCCAGCGGTCGTTGAAGTCCATGCCGCTGAATATCTCCTCGGCGTTGTCGTTGACGAGGGCTGAGTATTTCGCTTTCGACCAATCTTGGAAATTGAAGTCGGCCTCGAGCATATAGTGCGAGCCGCGGTTGTGGGTGTAGTTCAAGCCCACACCGAAAGTGTTGGGTTGATAATATTTCTTGGCGAGTTTGGAGTACGCCACGGTGTCGGGGTAAGTGTCGCCGGTGGTGGCGATGTCCTGGATTGTAGCCCAAGTATTGCCGTGGAGGCTCTTTTTAGGCTGATAGATGGCACCGATGGTGAGCTTGTTCTCTTTGCTCAGGCGGGCGATATATTGCGCGCCGACGGTGACGTTCCAGTCGCGCACCTGGAGGATATGCTCAAACAGGGAGCTGCCGCCGGAGGAGGGGGTGGCGTAATAGTCGTTGGAGATGGTGCCGAAGGAGTAGTAGATGTTCGCACCGACATAGAAGCTGCCGATTTTACCGCTCACGCCTCCGTAGAGTTCATTGATGCCGCCGCTGCCTTGGTTCGCCTTGGTGCCGTGGGCGATGTCGCTACCGAAGGAGTAGCCCACGGAGGAGTAGGGAAGGAGACCGAAAGAGGCTCCGACATACTTGCTTAAAGGGAATTGCATTGTCAGATAATCGAAACCGCCGCCGGTGCTGTGCTCGTTGACACCGCTCTCGCTGCTCCAGAGCATCGACACGTCGGCTCCCATATCATAAAGGAACGTCAGCGAGTCTATGGCGGCGTAGGAGGCGGGGTTCATCACGTTCACCTGTCGTCCGGAGCTCATGGCGATACCGATGCCGCCCATCTGCCGTTGCATGGAGGTGGCATTGTCGTTGAGGATACCATAGCCATACATAGAGTAAGGAGTGGTGGAGTTTTGGGCGTGGATCACGCCGCAGGATATCACCAAGAGTGTAAGGAGAAGAATCTTTCTAAAGCGTCTCATTATAACGATAAATTCGATTTAAGCCCTTCGCCACCAGGTCCGGTTCGACCACGGCGGAGAGATGGCGTAGTGCCGGCAGGGAGGTTAGGTATCCGCTGTCGCCACCGGTGAATACTATTTTTGAGCAACCCTCGCCGAGGGCGAGAGCTGCGGTTTTCTCAATCTCGGCACACAAGCCGTTGACCACTCCGGCGGCGATGGCGTTGACGGTGCTGTCGCCCCAGCGCGGTATCTCGGCGCACGGCTTCACCAACGGCAAACGTCCGGTGAAGGCATGCAGGGCCTTGAAGCGCATCCCCATTCCGGGGGAGATGTTGCCGCCGCGGAAAGTGGCGTCGGCATCCACTATGTCGTAAGTCACCGCCGAACCGGCGTCGATCACCAAAATTTTCTCACCGGGGAACATCGCGGCGGCACCGGCGGCGGCGGCGAGACGGTCGCTCCCGAGGGTGTCGTGGGTGGAATATTCCACGCGTAGGGGCATCGGGGTGGATGCCGTGAAGGTGATCATGTCTTGATCCAGCAGATGGCGCAGACTCTCAATGAACTTCGCGTCCATGCGCGCGACGCTGCAATAGATCGCCCCGTGGGGGTCATACTCCTCCGTCAGAGGAAGGATGCCCTCTATCGTCAACGTCTCTATCTTAGTCACCGCCACGAGGTCATCGCCGCGGAACACTGACAGTTTCGCGGTGCTGTTTCCTTGGTCTATGACTAATAACGTACTCATTGAGAGTGCAAATTTACCTTATTTTTTCTTAGTGGCAAAATAAGTGAGCCACGAAGAGATAATTTGCACGGCGGCGCCCACCATAGAGAATAGGATTGTGTCTTTGATAACGTAGAGGGCGCCGGCGTAAGGCACCATGCGTTGCTCGTGGTAGAACCACAAGGAGGCTCCGAGCACGAAAGCGACGCCCGCCCAGAACTCCAGACGGCGTAGACGGCGCAGACGTTTCTCCCCGCTGGGGTCGGAAGCCCCCACTCCGCGCGCGATTAAGAATATCAACGCACCCGCGGAATAGACCCATTTATAGACTGTCAACATCTCCGTATCCATAAGATTGAACAGAGGTATCACTAACCCTGCGCAAATCAACAGCATACCGATGTTTGCGAACACCTCAGCGCGCTTGCGTGTGCGTTCGCGTCGATCGTTGTTCCCAATCGAAATCATAGATTCTTTCTGTTTTCCCATAGTTTCCTAATAAACTTATTGACAGGCTAATAACTATTAACTACATACACATCCTCAGTGCTTCGTTGCATGTGGTACTGCTCACGCGCGATATGTTCCAAGTCCGTGTTGCTATTCAGAAGCGCTTCGCGTTTGTCGCGATAATAATCGGCGGAGTCCTCATTTAGTTTAATCTCCTGATTCAAGGCCTTTATCTCCCTCATATATTCATAATTACGACTTATACTGGTTTCCTCATTGAGCGAGAGAACCATAATCACTACGCCTCCGATTAGCAACAGTGGTATCGGAAAACGTTTCGACGCTATAGTCCACAAGATCCTAATCTTCTGAAACATTATGCATAGAGGTTATTTCGTTGTTTTGCCTTTACTTTTATTTCTAATCTACAAAATTAACAACTTAAATTCATTTTTGATTATCAAGGATTGGCGATTTAAGTTTTTTTATACAATAAGTCTGATCTTTGGTGTCCCCGACCCAGAGAATCCGCGCAAGCATAGAGCATCTACAGATTGGGCAACAAGAGAGGGTGGAAGAAGAATGGAAGAACGGCACAAAAATTCGCACATCCGAAAAATAAAAAATTTTGGTATCTGAAAAATAATGATTACCTTTGCAGCCGAAAAGATGGTCTGGTAGCTCAACTGGATAGAGCAACAGCCTTCTAAGCTGTGGGTTCCGGGTTCGAGTCCCGGCCGGATCACTAAAGGGTCACTTCGCGGTGGCCCTTTTCTTTAATAACACCACTATAGATGATTAAAGTACCCGGGATACACACCTATATAATCGCACTGCTGACACTGCTTATGAATGTGACCGCGGCAGGCGCCACCGAAACATACTCCGAAATGGGCGACACCACCGCCACGATGCTCAACGATGTCACGGTAATCGGTGAGAAACGCCCCATCGCCACGGTGCAGCGTCTCTCCGGGGGTGAGCTGCAATCCCTCTCCACCACCTCCATCGCCGACGCGCTCAAGTATTTCGCCGGGGTGCAGATCAAGGACTACGGCGGATTGGGGGGTGTGAAGACTATCAACGTGCGCTCCCTCGGAGCGCAGCACGTGGGGGTCTACATCGACGGAATACGTATCACCAACGCCCAAAACGGCACCGTGGACCTCGGAAAGTTCTCCCTCTCCACCCTGGAATCGGTCTCCCTCTACAATGCCAATAAGCTTGAATCATGCCAGTCGGCGTCGGAATATGCCTCCGGAGCCACCGTATATATGCGCACGCGCCGCCCCACCACCGACTCAATCTCGGTGATGCTGCGCGCCGGAGCGTTCCACACATACTCCGCACGCGTCAACGCGCAATTCTCCCGAAAGGGGTGGAGCGGATTCATCGATGGGGAATATCTCAGCTCCCGCGGCGACTATAAGTTCCGCTATAAGTCGGAATATGAGGACACCGTGGGCACGCGAGCCAACTCCGACATAAAGTATGGACGCGTGGAGGGAGCGCTCTTCAAAAAGGGATTCGCCTCACATATCTACTACTACTATTCCGACCGCGGATGTCCCGGCGGCATCGTGCGCCGTCTCTCCGACAAGTATGTCAATGTGGGACGTGAATGGGACAGTGATTTCTTCTGGCAGGCATCCTATAAGAAAGTGTTCAGCAATATGCACCAATTTAAGGTAAACGCCAAGTACACGAATGAGTATCTGCGCTATTGCACTGACTATCCGGAGAACCAAAACACGGCGCGCGTGGACAACCACTACCATCAGTACGATGGTTTCGCGGCGGTGGCATACTCGTTCACTCCGCTGAAATGGCTGACCCTGAATGCCGCCTACGACGCTCGCATATCATGGCTCAAGGCGGATTTGAAATATTTCTCGACGGTGCGCCGCATTGACCAGAAGGGTGTCATCGCCGCGCAGTTCAACTACAACAACCTCAGTGCGGCGACATCGATACTCTACCAGCACTACCGCGACCGCACGGCGACTTTCGCGGGGGCGGCGGATCCTTTGAGCCGCTTCACTCCGGCGATCTCCCTTTCCTACACACTCCTCGGGGTGACGCTGCGCGGATGGTACAAGAGCATCTTCCGCGCCCCTACGCTCAACGATCTTTATTACACGCAAGTGGGCAACCGCAACCTCAAGCCGGAATATACGAAGCAATTGAATTTCGGTGCGGAGTACCACTACGGGGAGCGCGATTGGAATGTATCTGTGCAGGCGGACGTGTATCAGAACCGTGTGGAGAACCGCATCGTGTGTCTTCCGCTGAAGGGTACTTATTCATGGTCGATGATGAACTACGGCGAGACATTCTGCCGCGGTCTCAACTCCACGATCTCGGGGCGCTACCGCACCGGGGATTGGACTTTCTCGCTCCTCACCTCCATCACATGGCAGCGCGACCTCAACCGCACCGACCCGGAGGCTGAGGATGTCTACAACAAACCTATCTGCTATTCCCCCACCCTCTCTTTGGGAGTGACGGGGATAGTGGGATGGCGCGACCTCTCGCTCACCGTCTCGGAGCTGCACGTGGGTAAACGTATGTGGTCATACGCCGACCCCAACGATATGCTATCCCCCTACAACAACGTGGATGTAAAGCTCTCCTACTCCCGGCGCCGCTATGGTGCCTCAGTCGAAATATTCGACCTCTTCGATGTGCAGTACGAGCATATCCCCCGCTATCCGATGCCCGGACGCAACGTCAGGTTCACCCTCTCCGTATCAATATAGATTTCAGTGGCGTAGATTCTTAGATATTTGAAAAATTAGTGCTAACTTTGTACAAGCGTAGGTACTTTATCCAAACGCCTGATTTTGCCGTAAGCAAAGGTCTATGATTTTTCAGAGGTTTATATCTTTTCAAAGGACTATAATTTTTCAATGAGTAGTAAACAGTCTTTCAACATAATAGATTTGTTCTGCGGATGCGGTGGTTTCTCCCTTGGATTCGAGAGAGCCGGCTTCAATGTGCTTTTGGGAATCGATGTATGGAAAGACGCATTAGTCACATTTGAGAAGAATCATAAAGGGAGCAAAGCATTACAAGCCGACTTATCGCAATATGACCCATGCGAAGCGGAGAAACTACTTAAAGGGGAAAGCGTGGACGTGATTATTGGCGGACCGCCATGCCAAGGATTCTCCGTAGCGGGGAAACGCATTGTCGACGACATCAGAAACAAGCTCTATAAATCCTTTGTGGCTTTTGTGCGCCACTTCAAGCCAAAAGCTTTTGTGCTGGAAAATGTCCCCAACATACTCTCCATAGGAGGAGGGGTGGTGCGGGAGTCTATAATCCAAGACTTCACAGACCTCGGCTACACCGTCACATACAAAGTTCTCACGGCATCCGACTACGGCGTTCCTCAAAATAGGAAAAGGGCTATTTTTGTAGGATTTAAAGATGGTACGACATTCGATTTTCCTCAACCTTTCGACACACCGAAAGTGACGGTGCGTGAGGCATTGTCCGATCTTCCGGAAAAATCCCTGGAGGATGGGGCACCATACACCTACGAAGCCCAATCCGACTACCAACGTTTGATGCGAAGCCACTCCTCAGGAGTGTACAACCATCAAGCCACGGAACACAACCAAAAAACTATCGATATAATCTCAATGGTGCCCGACGGGGGTAATTACAAAGACCTCCCGACGGAGTTGCAGTCCACCCGCAAAGTGCATATAGCATGGACACGGCTCAACAGTGCCAAGCCAAGCTTCACAATCGACACCGGACACCGGCACCATTTCCATTATACCTACAATCGAATACCTACGGCACGCGAAAGCGCCCGCATCCAATCATTCCCGGACGATTTCGTTTTCTATTGCAGCCGTACAAGTCAACTCAAACAAATAGGCAATGCCGTACCTCCCATGTTGGGTGAGGCCATTGCCAAATCTCTTATCATGAAATTGTTATGAAAGGGTATTACGTAATCCCCGATGAATTTTGGCTAAGAATTCATTTTGTGCGTCCTCGCTTCAAGGCGAATATCGAGAACGTACTATTGTATATGGCGAATGAATGTTGTAAAATTGAAACATCATCATGCGACGAGTATGCGGAGAAAATCAACAACGCCATCCGTCTCTTTCCCGGCAACGCCGATTTGTCGCAAAAGACCATCGACAATTGGAGGACTGAGATTTCAGCCCTATGCGCGTTCTACAATGAGGATAAAGCGTGCGACACCACCGCCACAGCTCCCCTATCATGGTTTCTACATGAGCATCAGGATCTGACTCAGTTTTTTAAATTCCTCATGTTCTCGTTCCAGTTCCCCGGAGGGCATATAAAAACCACTGACAATGTGGAGCTTATCCTAAACAACGTAAAATTCAAACCGGCGCAGTACATCATCAAAGTGCTGCTCGCCGGCAATGAGATTCTCGCCGCGGAGGGGAAGGAGAAAGAGATGTCAATCTCCGATGAGGAAGCCACCTACTGCATCTTCAACGACAAGAGGGTGACGAGCGGTGCCAGAAAACCGCATGAAGTGGCTAAAATCATACTCGCCAATAGGAAGAGAAAGCTGAAGTACTACAACCGCGCCGACAAACGGATTTTCAACTCCAAGGGATTGCCGCGTTCCAAAGGTGACGTGGTGAGATACGCGGGCGATATAATGTATTACATGGAGATAGCATCACTCTTGGAACGCCGTATTGACGGCTACCACATTCTCAAGCCTAATGAGATAGAGGCTATCAACACATTCGCCAACGACAAATCTTTCTTCAGCGGCTACGACCAATTCTATGGCAATCCCAAATTGAAACCGAGCATGCTCACCCCTCTTGAGCCGGCATGGTTTTCATACGTCAACGCCAAACTTGACCCCGAGAAATTCAAGACAAATATCCGATCAATCATCTCCGACTCGGAGCTTAATGTTGTATTCGATAAACGCATCGCGGAAATTCTTTCAAGTGCTTCCACCACTAAGAAGGATATCGGGAATATCGGGGAAGCCATCATTTACTCTCACGAAAAGATGCGGCTGAAGCTGGCGGGCTACGATGACCTGCTGCATCTCATCGCCATTGTTGACAGTCCCTCATACCATCCGGGGTATGATATCGACAGCCTTGAGGGTGACGGCACAAGCCGCCACAGATATATTGAGGTGAAGACTACCATCAGCAGACAAAAAATACAAATGTACAACTTCCACATGTCCACCAACGAATGGAGCGTGGCGGACACCCATCGCGAGCACTACTGCGTCTATCGCCTTATGCTCAGTGCGGAAGACAAGACACTTTATATCCTTAGAGACCCCGTGTCTCTGTACAAAAGAGATGAAATCAACGCTTTGCCGAGAGACGGCATGGAGATTTCATTCGACTCCAACAAGTTTAACCCCGAGAAATTACTTATATGGAAAGATTGAAAGTAGCGTCATTGTTCTGCGGCTGCGGAGGAATGGATTTAGGCGTTGTGGGGGGATTTGAGTTTCTCTCCACCGAATACCCACGTTCCGCATTCGATATTGTCTACGCCGTGGACAATGATGAATACTGCACAAAGATGTATAACGAAAACTTTGAGCATAAATGCCAAGTGAAGGATGTGCGCGACATAGACACGGCTAAGATGCCGGATTTCGATGTGCTCATCGGGGGATTTCCATGCCAATCATTCTCCATATCGGCTCAAAATCCACCACGCCTGGGGTATAAAGATGAGAGGGGTATGCTCTTTTTTGAGATGGTGAAGGTACTAAAAGAGAAGCGTCCACGCGCCTTCGTGGCGGAAAACGTCAAGGGACTGCTCTCCGCCAACAACAAGAAAGCTTTTCCCATGATTCTCAAAGAGTTTGCCGATGCCGGCTACCGCATACAATATTTTCTTGTCAATGCTTCACGCTTCGGCGTGCCGCAAAAGAGGGAGCGTGTTATAATAATAGGCTTCCGCGACAAAAAAGATGAGGATAATTTTAGTTTTTCACACTTCATCCCCGGCAGCAGTGTGCTTGGAGATGTGATTGATGAACATGAAAATGAGAATGAATCGCTCTATTTCAGTGAGCGCGCTGTGGCGGGCATGATGGCGGTGCGTGAGAAGATGAACAAGGGGAGGGCACAGAGCCTTGACGAGCCATGCAACACCATCAGTGCGCATCTTGCCAAAGTAAGCTTGAACTCCACCGATCCAGTGCTTATGATTGGGGGGAGATATCGCCGTTTTTCATGCCGTGAGGCGGCACGCATACAATCATTCCCCGACACTTTTGTGCTCGATGTGGTTTCTCAAATCCGACAATACAAAGCTATCGGCAACGCCGTGCCTCCCGTCATGATGTGGCATATCGCCAACTCGCTCCAACGCACATTTGAAGCCACCGATAGCGATGGAAAGAGTGTACACACCCACACATACCCTTTGGAAGCATACGCCCACCAAGGCTCACTATTCGAGCCTAAGCCCAACTATGGACTCCGATAGCTTTTCGAGATAGATCACTTCTTTCGATTTCCACACTGTGATTTTGGATTTCTCTG
>CAYQMV010000017.1:0-37543 GCA_964418705.1 uncultured Sangeribacter sp. | reverse complement strand
CCAAAATGAAGACTATCGTCTGGAGAAAGCCCAAATCCAATGGATTCAGCACGTACATCTGTATCAACCAGGTGACGATGGTGGCGATGGTCATGACGAACGTCACCGCCATTCCCATGCCGAGCGCGGAACTTATTTTCTTCGAGACTCCCAGGAAGGGGCAGATGCCCAGGAATTGGGAGAATATGATATTGTTGATAAATATCGCGGTGATTATAATGGAAAGATATGTAAGCATGATAGGAGGGTATTAGCACGTTTTACGAATTTTGTTCACTATCGCTATCAAATATCCGAGTGCGATGAAAGCTCCCGGTGCGAGGACGAACACGAGCATGCCGTAGTCTTCGGGGAATATCTCTATGCCGAAGATTTTACCCACGCCGAGGAGTTCGCGGCATGCCCCGAGCAGTGTCAGGGCGAAGATGAAGCCTATGCCGCAGCCCAAACCGTCGCACACGGAGTCGATCACGCTGTTCTTTCCGGCGAACGCCTCCGCTCTGCCGAGGAGGATGCAGTTCACCACAATCAAGGGGATGAATATTCCGAGAGAGGAATCGAGGGCGGGTGCCCACGCTTTCACCGCCAATTGGAGGATGGTGACGAACGACGCTATAATAACGATATATGCCGGGATGCGCACCTTGTCGGGGATAAGGTTTTTCATCATGGCGATGGCGGCGTTGCTGCATATCAGCACCAGGGCGGTGGTGAGTCCCATCATCAATCCGTTGAGCGCCGAGGAGGTGGTGCCCAGGGTGGCGCACATTCCCAATAGCAACACGAACACGGGGTTCCCGGGGATGATGCCGTTGTATATTAATTTAAGACGTTTTTTCATTGTAGTACTCTTAATTGCTGTGCTTATTTGGTGTCCTGATTGGCAGAGTCCTTATCGGAGGGCGCTGATTGGGGGTTGCTGTCCACTTGGCGCGAGGAGCCGGTGTAGCCCTCCACGTTGCTGTCGGGCGTTTCGCCGATGTATTGTTTGTAAGCGTCGTAGGCGGTGCGCATGATTTCGAGGAACGCGCGCGAGGATATCGTGGCGGCGGTGATGGCGTCGATTTCGCCCCCGGCAGCTACATCCTTAGTGACGTAGAATTTTGTGGCTCCGGGGTTCTTGCCGAGCACCGAGCGGTTGCCGGCGGTGTCGCGGAACCATGTCTCCATCTTCGCTCCCAGTCCCGGGGTTTCCGCTTGCCGGAGCACTCTGTAGTCGCGCACGGTGCCATCCTTTTCGAAGCCGCACATCACCACCACTTCGCCGGAGAATCCGTTCATGGTGGATGCTTTCACCGCGCACCCCACAAGCTCGCCGTTGAGCTTCGCGGGATAGAGGGTGCATAGTGTCCCCTCCACGGTGATTTCCGTTTTCTCGGCTTCGGGGTCGTTGTTGAACTCCGGAGCCACATCGCGTATGGCAGCCACCTGCGCCTCCGCCTGTTGGAGGGCTATCGGCTCCTCGGTGGCTTTGTAGACCACTCCTAAGAGCACACCCACCACGGCGGTGATGAGCCCTAACGACAGCACCATGTTGGGGAGTGTGGAACTAAGCTTTTTCATTTTGTCCTCCTTTCTCCGTAGCGGCGCGGTGGGAAATAATGGTTGATAAGGGGCACGAAGCTGTTCATCAGAAGTATGGCGAAGCTCATGCCCTCCGGATAGCTTCCGAAGCGGCGTATTATGATTGTGATCACGCCTATCAGCAGACCGAAAATGATCTGCCCTTTGTGCGTCATCGGTGAGGTCACGTAGTCGGTAGCCATGAATACGGCTCCGAGGAGGAGGCCTCCGGCGAGGATGTCGAGTAGGGGACTACCACCCAAGGCCCACGACATGAACGCGGCGCCGCCGATTACCGACACGGGGATGTGCCATGAGATCACTTTAGTGGCGAGGAGAATCACCAATCCTACGATGATGGCGATGGAACCGACCTCGCCGAGGGAGCCGTTCATGTTTCCAAGTCCCAGGGAGAGGAGATTCACGTCGTTGAGGGTCACGGGGTTGGCGGTGTTGTTGAGCGCGGTGAGGAAAGTGGCTCCGGAGACACCGTCGACACCCGACGCCACATCGGGCGCCCATGTGGTCATCGCCGCGGGGAAGGATATGAGGAGGAAGACCCTGCCCACGAGGGCGGGGTTCCATATATTGCCGCCCAATCCTCCGAACGACATTTTGCCGATGCCTATGGCGACGACGGCGCCGACCACCACCATCCACCACGGGAGGATGCTGGGGAGGTTGCACGCTAGAAGAAGCCCGGTGATCATGGCGGAGCCGTTGCCGAGGGTGTTGCCGCGCTTCATAAGGAATCTGTCGATGACCAATTCGGTGAGGAGGCACGCCGCGCAGCTGATGAGGATCACACGCAGCGCGTCAAGCCCGAACACGCACACCGACACTATGAGCGTGGGGATAAGCGCCACCACCACAGTCCACATGCATCGCTTCACGCTGTTGCCTCCGTGGATGTGGGGGGATAGGGATATGGTTAATTGTGAATCCATATATTTTGTGGTGATATACTTTTATTTAAGTTTTCTGATCTCTTGTTTTCCCAACTTGATGAAGTCGAGCAGCGGCTTATGGGAGGGGCACACGTAGGCGCATGAGCCACATTCGATGCAGTTCATCGCCAGATGGGTTTTCATGTCCTCCCAGCGTTGGTTGCGCGCCTGGGCTATGAGGAGGTAGGGCTCCAATCCCATGGGGCATGCGTGTACGCAGGTGGCGCAGCGTATGCAGTTCTCCTCTTTGCCGCGTTCGCTCATGGATCCGGGGAGGAGGAGCAGTCCCGACAAACCTTTGGTGGAGGGTGAGGAGAGGTCGGAGACGGCGCGTCCCATCATGGGGCCGCCGGCGATGACCTTCCCCGTGTCTTCGGGGAGCCCTCCGGCGGCTTCTATCAGCGAGGATATCGGGGTGCCGAGGGGTGTCTTGAAGTTGCCGGGGCTTTTCAGCCCGGGGCCCGTCACCGTCACTATCCTATGGGTGAGGGGACGGCACAGGCATATCATCTCATAGACGGCGAAGGCGGTGGCTACGTTGTTGACGATCGCCCCCACCGACACGGGGAGGGCGCCGCTGGGCACGTCCACGCCCATAATTGCGGAGATCATCTCCTTCTCGCCCCCTTGGGGGTATTTCTTTTTAAGCACCTCCACGCGCATCCCGGGGAACTCCTCCACGGCTTTACGCATGGCGGCGATGGCTTTGGGCTTGTTCTCTTCGATGCCTATGGCACATTCGTCCACGCCCACGGAGCGCATGATCAGATGCGCGCCCATAGCCACTCCGCGCGGTTCGGTCTGCATCAGCAGGTCGTCGCAGGTGAGGTATGGCTCGCACTCCGCACCGTTGATAATCACTATCTTGGGTGTGGCTCCCGATGGGGGAGTGAGTTTCACGCGTGTGGGGAACGTGGCTCCGCCGAGGCCCACGATGCCGCCCTCGCCGATGAGGTCGACGATTTTCTCCGGTTGCATCTGTCGCACCTCCTCTTCGGAGCGCGGCGCGGGGAGGGTATTGTCGGCGTCGGCGTCGGGGATGAGCACTATCGCGTCGGTCCAGTAGCCCTGCGGATTGCGTACTTTCTCAATCCCTTTGATTTTTCCCGCCACGGGGGCGTGGAGGGTGGCGCTCACGAATCCGTCGCCCTCGGCGATTTTCTCGAATGCTTTCACCTCTTGACCGGCTTTCACAATCGGTTTCGAGGGCTTGCCTATCGACTCGGCGAGCCCGATGCTCAGCGCCGCCGGCACCGCTATGTCGGTGATGGGGACGCTGTCGGTGATTTTATTAGCGTGGGGATGGATACCCCCTATTTTGAAAGTCTTCATTGTGGTAGCTCCTATATTAATTAGTGGCGGCGGGTTGTGATGTGGCTATGCGTTTAAGCTCGCCGCGGAAGGTGATGCTCTTGCGCGGACAGACATCCACGCACGCGCCGCAGCTGATGCACTCTTTGCTGTTGATCATGGCGGCGAATTGGGTCACTTTCACAGCCTTGGTGGGGCACACTTTCATGCATTTGCCGCAACCGATGCAGGCGGCGTTGCACTCTTTCAGAGCCACCGCCCCTTTGTCGTGGTTCATGCAGCTCACCCACACCTGGGCGCGGTCTTCCCATTCCGGCACTAACTCAATGAGCGCGCGCGGACATGCTTTGACGCACTTTCCGCACCCCACGCATTTGTCGTAGTGTACGCGTGTGAGTCCCAGTTCCTCGTCCATGTACATGGCGCCGTAGGCACAGGCGCTGATGCAGTCGCCGCCGCCGAGGCATCCGTATGCGCAGGCGGTTTCCCCGGCGAACACCGAGGCTTCGATGGAGCATGAGCGCACACCGTCGTAGTGGACGGTATGGACGCGGTTGGCGCAGGAGCCGTTGCATCTCACTATCGCCACCATCTTTTGGGCGTCGGTGGCGGCGAGCCCGAGGGTCTCGGCGATTTTATGCATCACCGCGGAGCCCCCCACGGGGCAGTTGATTCCCTCCAGGGTCTCCGCTTCCACACACGTCACGGCGAAGTCGTGGCATCCTTTCCTCCCGCATCCGCCGCAGTTGGCTCCGGGGAGGAGGGCCTCCACTTCTCCGATTCGGGAGTCCTCTTCCACATGAAATTTCTTAGCCGCGATATACAGTAACACTGCGGCTATCACTCCTATGGCAGCCACAACTATCACCGTTGTCAGAATCACGTTCATTACTGTTATTTGTTTTTTAGATTTAGATTATTCCTTGGAGATGTTGAACACAAATTCACGGGCGAGCCTGTCGCGGCAGAGGAAGAGTGCGACGAAGAAGATGAACATAACGGCGATGCCGGTGACGGCGGCGGCGGTTTCGCTGCCCGTGACCACGAACACTCCCACCATCGATGCGATAATCGCAAGGGTGGGGTAGAGGGTAACAAGCCTTATGGCTTTGCGGTGCAGTCGTTCGGAGCCTTCCACAGTCACCGTGTCTCCTATGTTGTATTGGTGGGGATTTGGCACGTCAATCTGTATGGTGTTAGTGCTTCCGCCGGTGGTGTGGCATAGTTTCGCCGCGGGACATCCGCCGCAGTCCCCACCGCTGGAGATGCTAACCCATACTCTTTTATCGTCAATGTTTTCTACTCTTCCGCGATGCTTCACGGAAGCCTCGTCCCAACAAGTAGTATTTCCCATGGTTTTACCATCTGTTATTTCGGTGCAAAATTAAAGCTATTTGATGAGAAAAAAAAATAAAACATTCTGTTTTGGCGCAAAAAATACGGCTATGCCGCGGAGGACATAGCCGTAAGTGATATTTTTGTTCAAAAAGGGTTGGTTTAGAGCTTAGAAACCTCTTTTGACAGTGACGTATTTACCATTGATGTGGAGACGGATGATGTAGAGACCGTTTGCGAGGTCGGTGTTAGCCACGCGGCGGCCGTCGATGGTGTAGACCTCGATGCTGTCGGCGTTTTCAGCCACCACAGCCCCGTTCTCGAAGTAAACATTGTATTTCTCCACGCCGATGCCTTTCACGGCGGCTTCGGTCATGTAGACCTCTCTGGCGTTGAACACCTCGGAGGAGAGCTTGTTGCCGAAGGGTTTGTTCACCAATACCACCACTCTCATTTGGTCGGGATCCCATGCTTTGTCGCCGTAAGTGGCTTTGTCGGTTTTAGGAAGAGTGACTGAAGTGGAGTATTCAAATTTGTTGTCCACCCAATTGATGGGGGTTCCGTAGGAGCCGTCGGGCATCATGCGCAAAACGTTGTTGTGGTAGTGTTTTGTGGGTTCGCCTGATTGCTCTGTCTCGGCGTAGCAGTTGTTCTCAACCAAGAAGATGGTGACGTTGGCGTTGTCGTACATAGACGCGAAGGTCTCGTTGCGTTCGCCGGTCACTTTCACTTCCAAAGTGGAGGTCTCGTAGTTGTAAGTTCTTTCGATGCCGTTGATGTTGACATAGCAGGGGCTGCTTTGGCGCAGGTTGATGTATTTGTTGACATCGGAAGTGGAGCTTGAGACAACGAAGTCGGCGGCGGAACCGGTGAGGACGGAGCGGTCGATCATGCACGCTGGAGCGTAGTTGATGCCGAAGTTGTTGGCGATGGTTTTGCTGCCGGAGATGGTGAGCTCGTCATCGTAGTAGCCGGCGTGGTGCGCGATCCAAACAACATCGTTGCGGCTCTCTCTCACGCTTTCGAGAGTTTTGTCGGCACGGGGACAGTTGACGCAGGCGATGCCGGTGAATTGCTCCATCAATACGAAGTGGGGGTATGTGAGCGAAACATCGTAGATGGCGAAGTCGATGCCAACCACGTTGTTGTCATAATCGTCTTCCACCACGCCCTCTTTGGTGATCACGCTTTTCACGTAGATCTTGTGCGCGCCTACGGAAAGGCCGTCAGGGATGGTGTATTCAATTTTCTTAGTAGTGCTGCGTGAAGCGTTGACTGTGGAGGTGTATTCAAAGACAGTGGCTTCCCCCTCGTCGACGCTGACTTCAATGTTGAAGCCTTGCACGGAGCGTGTGCCCACGTTCTTCACTGTCACGGAGATGGAGGTCAAGTCGCCACCTTTGAAATACTGCTGGCTGATGGAGGCGGCGTCAACGCTCAAATCGTATCCCGACTCCTCAGCTTTGACGAACATTACTGTCGCCAAAAGGAAAAAGAGAGTAAATAGTTTTCTCATAAATCGCTTTATTAAATAATTTGTTGTTTTCTGTTTACTTTTTGCGTCAACCATCTTTGAGGATAGTTGATGCAAAAGTAAGAATTTTTTCGCAATTACAATATATCATCTCGACAAATAAATATATCAACTCAGTAAATAATGCATTATCTCAGTAAATAAAAGAAAGGGGCGCGCGTCACCGCGCACCCCTCCCACAAATAATCTTTAATTCAAATCTATGAAGTATTAACTTAAATATAGTGGTTATGTACTTGTAATTAAGGCTCTTTTAATTAAGGTGCTTATGGTTCAGCTACGCTTAATTAAATTGGTGTGCGGGACGGAGGAGGTCAACCACCTCTTTCACGGGGTTGAACGTTTCCGCCGGCACTTCCACGAATATCGTGTTCCATTCACTCATGGCACCGTTCCAAAGTCCGGGGAGCTCCAGGGCTTTGAGGTCGACACCGTTGCTGCTCTTTTGCGAGATGAAGCCGGTGTTTTTGTCAACGTATTGAGTGAGGTCGAATTTCTCCCCTTTGTGGTTTTTGATGCTGCACACCAAATCCACGGGGTTGAAGTGGCTTGACTTGGCGAGAATCTTCTGCATGTGCGGATCCTTGGTGTCGATCTGCACGAGTTCGAGGATTTGCGGAGCCACGGTCTCGTCGTTGGAGTCGTAGACCATGAAGGGTCCGCCGCCGGGTTCCCCTTCGTTTTTCACCATGCCGCAGACGCGCAGCGGTCGGTTGAATTTGCCGTAGAGGTATGCCGCTTTATGTTTTGAAGAGAGGTTTTCCGCTCCGTCGTGGGTGATGCACAGGGTGTTGTGCATGAACTCATACATCTCATTGAGCATCTCCTCCGGGGGTGTGGTCTCTTCGAGGATTTTTAGATATTTGTCGATTTTATGCTTCGCTTGCACAAGCACTCCGGCGATTACGCTCTTGAAGTGGTTGGTGACATATCTTTTGGAGTCGGGCACCACGTTGTCGATATTCTTGATGAACACGATGTCGGCGTCGAGGTCGTTGAGGTTCTCGATGAGGGCTCCGTGTCCTCCGGGACGGAACAGAAGGTCACCTTTCTCATCGCGGAAGGGTGTGCCGTCGAGGTTGGCGGCGATGGTGTCGGTGGAGGGTTTCTGCACGCTGTAGGTGACGTTGAACTTAACCCCGTAGCGGCGTTCCTCAATCTCCTTCACTTCGTGGACCTTGCTCTGCATGATCGCCATGTGCTCGGGACTCACGGTGAAGTGTATGTTGACCATGCCATCCTTGGTCGATGCGTATTGCGCCGCCTCGGCGAGGTGCTCTTCGAGGGCTGTGCGCGTGGAGCCTATGATTTTATGGAATATGACCATGGCTTTGGGCATGCTGCCGTAGTTCATCCCGTTGGGACGCAGAAGCACGTTGATGATATCTTTGTATCTCTTCTCGGCTTTCAGCTCCGCCACGTTCTTGTGCAAGATAGACAGGCACATAAGGTTCAGACGGCGGAAGAAAGCGAATCTCTCAATGTTGTTGAAGAAATTGAGGAGCTTTTCGGAGGATGGCTCCTCTTCGTCGCCGTTGGCGAACGCCTGGAGCATCTTAAACATACGCGAGGCGGCTCCCGAGGCGGGCACCATCTTCATCACTTTGTGACCCTCCTCGGAGAGATAGTTCAGCCACGCTTCTTCGGCGGCATTCTCCTCTTCGGGGTTGAGTTTCGCTATTCCGCGTTCCAAGGTCGCCGGCGCCGCGATTTCAAGATAGGGGAATCCGTCGTGGAGCATACGTAGTTCCTCCTCCACACGGCTCTCGCTTTTCCCTCTCGCTTTCAGGGCCTGCAAGTCTTTATTGTCATATTTCATAGTTATCACAATGATGTTTAAAGTTTGTTTCCGACCGCTAAGTTACTAATTATTTATGGATTGGCAAAGAAAAGTCTAAATTTGCGTCACAGATTTCACTCCAGCCACTTTTTTGAGCTTTTTGATTAGTGGCGCGAGCCCGGTGCCCTCCATCATGCGCAGTCCGAGAATCCCCGAGAAATACCCTTCGTAGGAGTTGACGGAGACGTTCTTTAGATAGACACCCTGTTGGGAGTCGATGATGGAGGTGATGTTTGTCATTATTCCTATGTCGTCCTGCCCGAGGATTTTGATGGTGGCGTAGTGCGCTGTCTGCTCGCCGCTCCAGCGCGCGCTGATGCACCTATATTTATAGTTCTCCAGTATATGCGATGCGTTGGGGCAGTCGGTGCGGTGGATTTTCACCGTGCCGTTGGTGCTGATGAAACCGAAGATGGGATCGCCGGGACGTGGGTCGCAGCAGCGCGCGTATTGGTACTTCAGCCCTTGTATGTCTTCGCTCCCTATGAGAAGTTCCTCGCTGTTGGGGAGTTTGGCGGTGTCGGTGTGTTCCTGGAGATGGAACTCCTCCGCCGCCACGGCGCTCTGTCCCTCCTCTTTCTCCGTGTAGCCCTTGCAGAGGTCGAGGAATTTGTTGAGGTCGGTCTTCTCGTCAGCCACGTCAGCCATGAAGTCTGAGGCGAACTTGTAGCCGAATTTGAGGATGAGCTTGGAGAGGGTGGGGTCGTCGATTTCGATTTTGCGGTTTTTGAGCCGGCGTTCGAGCAACTCGCGTCCTAATTCGGCTTTGTTGCGCCGTTCCTCGTCGAGACATTGGCGTATTTTGTTGCGCGCTTTGGATGTGCGCACTATCGAGAGCCACGACTGTGCCGGCTTCTGGGTGGTGGAGGTCAGCACTTTGATGGTGTCGCCGCTGTGTATTCTGTATGTGAGTTTCTCGTTTTTGCCGTTGACGATGCCTCCGGTGCATCGGCTCCCCACGTTGCTATGGATGGCGAAGGCGAAATCGAGGAGCGTGCTCTCCGGTGGTAGTTTGAGAAGGTCCCCTTTGGGGGTGAAGGCGTAGACGTCGGTCTGCGATTCCTCCACGCGCATATCCTTCATCATCGCCATAGTGCCCCCTTGCGCGGAGGATTCCAGCACGTTTCTGACGTTGGCGATCCATTGGTCGGTCGACGCGCGCTTGCCCCCTTTGTAGAGCCAGTGCGCCGCCATTCCTTTCTCCGCCACCAGATCCATGCGGCGTGTGCGGAACTGCACCTCCACCCATTTCCCACCGGGACCGAGCACGGTGATATGCAGCGACTCGTAGCCGTTGGCTTTTGGGTAGGAAATCCAGTCGCGCATACGGTTGGGGTCGGGGGTGTACATATTGCCGAGGATGGAGTAGGCGAGCCAGCAGTCGCCGCGCTCCTTTTCGATGTCGGGACCTGAGTCGAGGATCACGCGTATGGCGAAGAGGTCGTAGATATGGTTCATGTCAACTTTTTTGTTGACGATCTTATTATATATGGAGGCGATGGTTTTTGTGCGCCCTTTGATGGTGAATTTCAGCCCCGCTTCCTCCAGACGCTGTTTCACCGGTCCTATGAACGCGTCGATATAGGCGTCGCGGCTGCGTTTGGTCTCGTTGAGTTTCGCGGCGATGGCTTTGTATGTCTCGCGGTCGGTGTATTTGAGGTAAAGGTCCTCCAGCACGCTTTTGATGCTGTAGAGTCCGAGGCGGTGCGCCAGTTGGGCGTATAGGTTTTTGGCGTGTGTCGCCACCTCCACCACCCAATCGTTGTCGGGATGGAGGTTTATGCGTTTCATAAGGGTGTAGGAGCGCACGATCATCACGATGATGATTCTGATGTCTTGCGCCAGGGCGAGGAGGAGTCCGCGGAAGTTCTCTTTGTTGGCGGTGTGGTGCTGCAGACCCACGGTGTATAGTTTCGTGAGTCCGGTGATGATGTCCACCACATCCTTATTAAATATGGTGGTGATGGTTTTCTCGTCGGTCAGTTCCTTGCGAAGGGGTTCGAAGAGGAGTATGGCGATGAGGATGTCGGCGTCCGCCTCCACCTCTTTTGCGAAGTTGAAAGCCACGTCCATGGTGAATATAAGAGGGGAGATGCCGTGGCTGTCGTAGGTGTGTTCTTTATATGCGGAGCATTTGCGCCATAGGTCTTTCAGGAACGAGCGTTGTGTGTCCGAGATAAGTGGGGAGAGTATCTCAATGTTGCGTCGCAGCAGGCTGAGTGCCTCGTTGCGCTGTAGTGGTGTAAGGTTATCGGCTCTCATCTTATATCTACGTTGATGTTTTGAATAGATGTTTGTTTACGCTAAATCGGTGCGAAGATACAATAATAAAACGGAAGAAACAGCGAAATATGGCAGAAAAAGGGGAAAAAAGTAAATTTTTTCGTGAAAAGCTTGCGCGGTTCAAGAAAAAGTCGTAACTTTGCATCGCAATTCAGAAATGGTGAATGTAGCTCAGTTGGTTAGAGCGTCGGATTGTGGTTCCGAAGGTCGTGGGTTCGAGCCCCATCTTTCACCCCAAGAAGTGTAAAGGCATCCAAATCGGATGCCTTTTTTGTTATCCTCTAATTTGCTCGCCGACGGCGAACGAATTAGTTGGCATTGTTGCCGTAAACATTACTTGCTGTGACTGTTGATTTTCTCTTTCAGAGCTTCGGCATCCATGGGATGCAGCTTGTACTCGTCGCCTGATGTCGTGGTGATCGTCAGGGTGTTGTAGTATTTGTATTTGCAATCTATTTGGGTTATGTCGCTCACCTGAATCTTCAATTTTGTGTAATGGTGCTTATCCGCGAAACTGAGGATTCCATCCTTGATGACGATATCCCTCGGATAGAAGGATACGAAGTATAATAGGACGCAAGCGACAGAGGTGATGCCGATGAGTTCCGGCAGATTATTCATGTTTGAAAAAAACAGGAGAATGGTAATCCCAAGCGCGTAGCCGACAACCGCCAAAATCAATTGGATGGTTGTGAATCTTTTGTCAATCTTAAATCTCATTGTATGTTCGAATAATTGTTCGTTCAAAAAGTTGTCTGTTCAAAAAATGTCTGTTTAAACTAATTGCTAATTCTAACCTTAGTATTAGTTTATATTATTCATTTTTGCTTTTCAACATACACAACAAATTCCCATAGAATAAAGTTTACAAATAAAAAGAAAAAGGCTCCGGAGAACGGAGCCTTTTAGTATTTAAGTAACTACTAATCGTAGTATTGGTTGAGAATCAGTTTTATTTGACCAATTTGAATGTTGCGGAAGCGGCTTTCACAACGTAAACACCGGCGGGGAGATTGAGAGTGGCGGTGCTTGCGGAAGTGGTGCTTACCACCGCGCCGTTGATAGCGTAGACAGTGATTGTCTCGTTGTCGGGGTTGCCGATTACGATGTTGTCGCCATCCTTGCTTACGGTGATGTTGGAGTCGGCAGCCACAGCCTCCACTTTGTTGTCTGACGCGGTCACGTAGCGGAGTTCACTCCATGCGCCCTCCACGTATGCGGGATATGCCCAAGTGTCGGAGTTGTCGGGAAGGTAGGAAGTGTATTTCACACCGCGGAGAGTGTAGCTGATTTGGTCGTTAGCGTAACGCTCGTTGTAGGTGGCGGCGTAGGATGTTGTGGTAACCTCCTCGTCATCTTCATCGTCACCCTCGGTTTTTTGAACGCGTGCCATGGGTTTGTCGTCCCATTCATCCCAATCATCCCAGTCGTCCCAATCATCATCGTCGTTATCGGACGGGGTGAAGAAGTAGTCGGAGATCACAGGCACGGTGGTGGTGTCGCCGGCGGCGAGGTCTTGGCTGACGGTGAAGTTTTGGATAGCCATCACTTGAGTGCCGCCATAGACCACTTGGATTACAGAGTTTTCAGCACCCCCTTCGAGAGTCTCCTCGATGGTGGTCCAATCGCTTGTGAGGTCATAGCCTTTGGCATATTTTCTCACCCATGCGCCGTTCTCGAGGGAGAGGAGTTGGATATTGAATCTTTCGCCCTCGAAACCTTTGGTTGTGATGGTGAGGTTCACTTTACCGTCGTTGCCGGAGAGGTCGAGAGTGGGGGATACGATAGCACCGAAGTCGCCATCCTCTGACCATTCACCGTCGAGGCAGATAGCGCCGCTGATGTATTTGGGGTATTGCACAGTCCATCCTGTGAAGTCGGAATAGAGGTTGAGGTCGGGATAAAGGTCATCGTAGTCGTAGTCGAAATCGGGATTTTCAAGAGTTCCCACGCGGTCGAGACCGTCGAAGTCCACATCCATGAAATAATATTTCTCATTCTCTGCCGCAGTGTGGGTGGCGTAGCCCACGATATCGTAGTATAGGAAATCACCTTGCACGTTCACTGTGAAGCCGGTGTCGGAGATGTTGGTCTCATCGAGGATTACGGGCATATCCTCCACTTCCATGGTAGCCACCTTGATGTCATCGACATAGATAGGCTCCTCGGCGTCGGAGCAGTAGACATAGAAACGGCAATTGTCGCCGGTGTAGCTGGTGATCCAGGTAACCTCCTGCCATTCGTTGTTGATATAGAACTCGAAGCCGTCCATAGCTTCGTGTCCGTCGTCTTGAACGAAAACGTTGACGGTGCACTCTTCAGCCACGCTTTTGAGCTTCATTGTGACTTTGGTTGAGCCGGTGAGACTTACCGCAGGAGACGCGAGCATTCCGTAGTAATCATCCTCGCTGTCGGTGGCGGATTCCATCATCAGGTAAGCGCATCCGCCGGCTTGGTGAACACCGAGACCGGACCAGTCGGTGGCGTGGAAATAACCCTCGGGGATGTTTCCGTCGGCATCGTTGAGGATCTCCTCCACGGGTTCAGCCTCGCTGCCCTGGGTGAAGAGGTCGAAGTTCTCCTCAAGAAGGGTGGTGTAGCGGAAACCGGCGTCGGAGGTGACGTCGCCTACGGCGTGTTTCGCGATTTTCTTTGCCTTGGTTGATTTAGTTTTGGTGGATTTGGCTTCCACGCGTCCACTTTTTGTGAAGTGGCTTGCCGGTGCCGCCGCCCATTCGGTGAGCGACATCGCCGATGCTGTCAGCAATGTGGCTGACGCAAGACCTAAAGTAATAAGTTTATTCATATTAAAACTAATAAGTAATATATTTATATTTCCCTTTTTCAATATGTCGCCTGCCCCTGGTTGGCGGCGAATAAAGCATGATGAGGTTGAGATGGGCAAAGTTAATGATTTATATTGGTATATGAAATAGTGGGAGCTCCGTTTAAGCGTGATTTAATATAATTTATGGTGGAGCGGGGGAGTGTTTATAAAAAAAATATTTAACTTTGCGGCGATTGAAAAATACTTGACCCTGTCCGTGCGGCGCGCCGCGGGATGAGGGGGATACAGAAACATAAATGTTATTATGAGACGATTAACTTTACTATTGTCGGCGGCGGCGTTTTGCGGCGCGTCGATGTTCGCACTACCCTCCACGGGGAAGAACCGTACGGAGTGGTACTACGATGGAGAACTTTTACCTCAAGGATCTTCGTTGGTTTATTACATACCTTCGGGCACGATGTCGTTTGACAAGCTCGTGGGGAAATGCGTGAAGAGAGCGGAGAACCGCGACAGATTCGCAATAGAGATCACCGCCATGGACGGGAGCTCGGATTGGAAAGCCTCGGGCTACACCACCTACAGCCTCACCGATTTGTCGTCGTATGGCGGTAACTACGGCGACGACAGCTCATTCTCCATGTATCCTTACGGCGGTGAGTCGAGCGTGCAGAGCGTGGTGACATGGTATGTGGGGCAGGGGCTCTACTGCAATCTCACCTTCTCCGGCATAGGGACCTCCCCCGTTTATAAATTGGCGCTACAGTCGGACTATGAGAACTGCGACGCCGGCTCATGCGAATTGGTGTACACCGATGATTACGTGGTTTACGTCACACTCACCGACGACGCGAGTGCCGACGCGGTGAATAATCCAAATCCAACCACAGGTGTAGCCCCCATATTTATCGACGGCTCCAACAGAGTGGAGAGTGTGGGGGGACGCATGGCGTACCTCGGCGTGACCGAGCCTTCACGTCTGGTTGTTTGTTCCATCAGCGGCGAGGTGGTGTTTGACGCGGTGGTGGAGGGTGACGGCACCGTCGACACCGTGTCCGCCCCGGGAATGTATATATATAAACTCAACAATAAGACCGGCAAGGTAGCTCTGTAGATATATGAAGAAAGGTTTACTGCTTTTATGTGGTATGATGTCGGTGATGTCATACAGCTCCTCTTATGCCCGTGAACTCACTCCCGGCCAGGCGATGGAACGCCTGAACAAGGATGCATCCATGTGCCGCGCCTCCATCGGGGGCCGGGACGGCTCGGCGTATATGCTTAATTATACCGCCGCACTGGAGGATGGCACTCCGGTGTATTACGCGTTTAATCTCAAGGAGGGCGACGGGTTCGTGCTCCTCTCCGCCGACGACAGAATGGCTCCGGTGTTGGGCGTGTGCGACAACGCTCCGTTCGACTACGCCGCCATTCCGGAGAATATGAAATGGTGGTTGTCGCAATATGCCGATGAAGTGGCTTATCTGAACACCTGCGGCGGGGATATTCCGGCGTACCGGAGTGTGAGCCGCGGCGCGGCGAAGAAGGATGTGTCGCCGTTGGTGTCGTGCCGTTGGGACCAGGATTGGCCCTATAGCCTCCATTGTCCCAAAAACGGAGGTGTCGCCACGGGATGTGTCGCCACGGCGATGGCGCAGGTGATGTATTATCATAAGTATGCGCAGGGCGCGGGGAGCTACACCTACACCCTCAGCAATGTCACCGGGGATATAAGCTACGATTTCTCCGCCCTTGACCTTGATTGGAGCAATATGAGCAACTACTATAATTCCTCGTCGAGCCAGGTGAATTGCGACGCGGTGGCGGAGTTGATGTATGCTTGCGGAGTGTCGGTACACATGATGTACACTTCGAGCGAGAGCAGCGCTTTCGATTTCGCGGTGCCGCGCGCATTGTATAGCTATTTCGGCTACGACGGGGGGGTGCGCTACGTGAAGCGCGACTATTTCACCGACTCGGAATGGGAGGATATGATTTATGCCGAGTTGGAGGCGTCGCGTCCGTTTATCTACGGGGGATCCACCCCCTCGAGCGGAGGCCATCAGTTCGTGTGCGACGGATACAAGGCATCGGACAACACTTTCCATTTCAATTGGGGATGGAGCGGCTTATACGACGGATACTACACCACCACGGGATTGAACCCCGCCGGAGCCGGCACAGGCGGATATTCCGGCGGATATAATAAGAACCAGAGCGCCACCATCGGCATCCAGCCGAATGTGGGCTCCCCCCATTTCGTGCCGTTGATGTGCAACACCCCCATAGAGTATGTCGCGACGGTGGGTTCCGGTTTTCAGGTGAAGTTGATGGCGTTCATGCCCTATCCCGAGGCGCAGAAGATTTACTTGGGCGCGCGCGTGGAGAATGGAGGCTTCAGCAAATGCATCAATATGAAGACGCAGACATTCCCTGGTGTTGACCTCGCCGAGGGCGAGCTTGCCACCACATATTATCTCACTTATAATTTCAGCGGCGAGGATATTCCCGACGGAGTCTACACCGTCTATCCGATATATAAGACCGATGAGATGGATTGGGAGGATGTGGCGATGCCTGTCAGCGGCAACCGCTGCCTTTATCTCAAGGTCAGCGGCGGGAGCATGGAGATGTCCGCGTCGCCCTACACGGAGACCTATGCCGCTCTGACGTTTGACGCGGAGGATGAAGTCGCCGATGTGTATGGCGCCGACGGCACATTGCTGCGCCGCGGACTGACGGAAACTGAGATTTCGGAGCTTGAGTCGGGCATTTACATCATAAAAACGACAAAAAACAAAATTTATAAGAAATTGATTAATAAATAGATATACGAAATATTAAAAAAATAAAGAAAAAAGTGGCGGTAAAATTTGGTCATCTTGCGGAAAATGTCTAACTTTGCACTCGCAAAACAGAAACACCGCGGGGTGGAGCAGTGGTAGCTCGTTGGGCTCATAACCCAAAGGTCGTAGGTTCGAGTCCTGCCCCCGCCACTAAGTTTAAGGTTGATAGCTTCGGCTCTCAACCTTTTTTTATTATCTTTGCGCAAGAATACGCAACGTCATGGAAAAAGATGATTCTAAAAAAAGATTGCCGGAGGTGACAATCGTCGTCCCGGTGCATAATAGGGCGGCGTTGGTGGAGCGCACCCTTGATTCCATACAGAGACAGACACATCGTCCGCTGTCGGTGGTGCTTGTGGATAACAATTCCAGCGACGGCACCAAGGATGTGTTGCTCCGTTGGCGCGCCGCCGCCGAGGATTCCTCATTGAGGATAACGGTGACTGAAGAGACGCGTAAGGGCGCCGCCGCAGCGCGCAACCGCGGACTTGAGTGCGTGGACACCGAGTGGGTCATGTTTTTCGATTCCGACGATGAGATGCTTCCCGACCATGTGGCGTTGGCGTTGGCTGCCGCCGATGATGATGTGGATGTGGTCGGATGGAACGTGCGCTGCCAGTCCCTGTCGGGGAAAACATTGACGCTCCCCTTTTTCGATAAGAATTTACAGTATCATAACCTTTTTCACGGCGGTTTCGCCACGCAGCGTTATATGCTCCGCACGGCGGTGGCGCGTGCCGTGGGGGGATGGAATCCGGCGGTGATGCGATGGAACGACATAGAACTCGGGGCGCGGCTCATAGCGCATGGCGTGAGAGTGCGTCGCCGCGACGGAGATATCACCGTGGTGATGCATGCCACGGAGGAATCGATTACCGGAGTGGGGTTTTCCAATAATGTGGAGAGAATGGACGCCGCGTTGGAGTCGATAGCCCGTCAGTTGGGTGGCGACCGTCGCCGGTGGGTGGATCTTAAGCGTGTGATTCTCGCCGGGGACTGCACCCTTGAGGGTGCTCCGTGCGGTGAACGTATATATAGGGATGTGATGAGGGGGACTAAGTCGGCGTACCTCCGTTTCCTATGGCGCGTGGCATACGCCTACAAACGCCGCGGCGGACGCGGCATTGCGAGAATTTATAAATCTCTCGGAATACTTTAGTTGGCGAAGTCCACGGAGAGTCCCATTTGGAATCTGCGGGGGTTGAGCGGGTATCCCGGCATGGAGAAATAATTATTGCCGAACCATCCTTGGTTCACGTGGCTGAAGAGCACGAAGAAGCGTGTCTTATAGAGTTTGCAGGTGAGGTATGCGTTGCAGAAAGGATAGTTCCCCACAGGATTTTTGTCTTGGATATGGAACGACATTGTTGCTGGTTCATAGAGGTATCCGTTGTAGCGTGTGTAGTAGTCGCAATCCACTCCGAATTGAACGGTGAGCACGCGGAAGGCGCGGAAGTTGAGGTAGAGGTTGGAGTAGAGGGTGAGGGCCGGGAGCGGGAGAATCTCCTGTTTGGTGCATGCTTGGTATGTGATTGAGTTGTCCCAATTCAATATTCCGTAATGTAGCTTTTGCTCCAGCGTCGCTGAGAATACTTGGGCGCTACCTCCGTCCTGATAGGGGAGGGTGTCTTTCCCGAAATAAATAAGGTTTTGGATGTTTTGCACGCCCGCTTTTATGCGTGTGTCGGTCCATGGTGCCCGGAGCTCACCCTCGGCGCGGAATGTGCGCACCTTCCCGAAGGCGTTGTCCCAGGCGAAGTGGTTGGAGACATAGTGCTTGAGGAGGTATGAGGGTTCTTCGTTGCGGAAGAAGCCGTTGGCTTTGATTTCCACGGTGTCGCCGAGGAGGCGGAATTTGGTGGCCACTTCGGCGTTGACGTTGATGTCGCCCACCACGTCGCCGAGGAGTCCGAATTTGGCGTCGACGGCGTAGGTGAGGTGTTTGCCGGAGGCTTTGTCCAATCTGCCCCCCACCCATAGGAGGTTTTGCGACTCTTTGGGTTTTATCTCGAAGTTCACGGGGAATGCTTGTTCGAGCGCGTCGGGGTCATACTCCGTCTGTGTGAACTTGCGTATTTCGTATGTTGCGTAAGCCGAGAGTCCGAATTTCACCCATTTGCGGAATCCCTCCACCATCGACATTCCGAGGGTGTTGGCTATGGAGGAGTAGGATGTGCGGTCGTTGGTGGCGCTGTTGCTGAAATAATGGTTCTCCCAGAAGTCCTCTTTGGCGGTGTTCACGAAGGAGTGGCGCGCCTTGCGGTAGTCGAAGGTATGGATGAACTTCACCACCGGGATGTAGACTTGGCGCGTGAGGGTGTCGTTCACCACCTCGTCGCGCCAATATCCTATTTTATAGGCGTGGTTGAGGAGGAATTGAGTGTCGTGTAGGCGTGTGTGCGCCGCGGTGAGGTTTGTGGGGATGCTCTTGGCTTCGATTTTGCTCACACCCCCCTGGAGTTGCGCCGGGTCGGTGATGTAGAGGTCGTCGGTGATTCCGCCGTTCTCCTTGTTGAGCATGCTGTTTTGGTTGAGAAACGCCTGCATCTCGTATCTGTCGCCGCGGTAGTATCCGGAGAATCCGTAGACGTAGTCTTTCACGGCTTGATAGTTGTAGCATCCTTTGGAGTAGAGGTAGTCGAAGTGCGCTCCGATGCCGATGCGTCGGTTGACGTTTCCGGCGAATGTCGCCCGCAGGCGGTCTTGGTTGTTTTCGCGGTTACCCCCGAGGTTGTAGCTGACGGTGGTCATGGGGGTGTAGACATTGTAGAATTTCTGTTTTTCGGCGGTGCTCATCCATGGGATAAGTGCGTCGGAGAAGAAGAAGTCGCGTGATTTGTCGCGTTGGAAGAGAATGAGCGACTGACCCTCGCCGCCGAGGTTTCCGGTGGTGACGAAGGCGTCGTTTTGCATTGAGGGTATCGCTTGGCGTTGGTAGTTGTAAGCGAGGGTGTCTACAATGGCTGTTTTATGTTCGCCTAAGGGCAACGCGAGAGTCCATGCCGAGGGATGATGAATAGGGTTCACGGTATCCGCGGCGGCGGAGGGCTTTGCGGTGTTGGTGTTCTCTTGGGCAGTGGCGGCTCCCATAGCTGTGAGGGCTATCATCGCCGCTATAAATTTTTTTGACGAAAACATAGTGCGAAATTAAGAAAAAGCCGCCACTTACACAAGAAAAACGGGTGTTTGTGCTAATTCTTCGCCGGTTAATACTAATTCTTCGACGCCAATGGAGTGTTGCGGAATTCTTTGGGAGTCATTCCGGTGGCGTTTTTGAAGAATTTCGCGAAGAATGATTGCGAGGGGAAGTTAAGGTGTTGTGCGATTTCGCCCATGCTCAGATTCGAGGATTTGAGCATGGCCTTAGCTTCGAGCAGTATATAATTTTTAATCCAATCGGACGCTGAGAGCGCGGTGCTCTGCTTAAGTAGGCGGGAAAGATGCTTTGTGGTGACGCCTAATGTGTTGGCGTAGAACTCTATTTTTCTTTCCTCTTTGTAGTTTTGCTGAACCAAAAGCATGAAGCGTTCCACCAGCGGGTTTCTGCGGTAGTTTTGTTGCAGTGTCGGGTCGTTGTTGATATGTCGTTGGAGGATGCTTTGGAAGCTCTTGTGTCCCACTTCGAAATAGAAAGAGAGGAGCGCGTGCATAATGGATTGGTATCGATAAGGATTCTCATCGTTGCTGGCGAGCTTCTCCATCATGAAGTAGAAGCGTTGGTAGACATGGACGTCTACGGGGTCGATGCTCACCACGGGATTGACGTGCATCGCCGGGGATGATCCGGAGTCATGGAGATTGAGCAATAGTGAATCGCTCAATTGTGGCGACATTACAATGAAAGAGGCGTCGAAATCATCTGTAATATACTTTATATGTAACGTTTCGGCGGGGCGCAGTGAAATCAGGCACGGGGCTGAAACTTTCACCTTCATAAGATTGACTTCTATTTCAGCGTTGCCCTTAATCACGAACACCGATACGTGCGACGTGAACTTCATGGGTTCGCGCATCGGACGTAGGAATGATGCCGTCAGATGATTGTACACCCAAAAATCCACCTCAAGGATCTCTTCTACTCTACGAGGTAGATTGATGTTGTAGGTTAGAGTTGGTCTAGTCATTAGATTGATAAATAAGTGGAATAGTAATACTTATACGTGGTTAAGAAGTTAGTTTAAGTCTTCTACCTAATTAGTTGCTACTGAAAAATTTCAGCAATCTATCATTTTCAATCACGCACATTATAGGGAGTCCGTCGGGACCGGTGTTTACATCGGGGAGGCGAAACAGTTCGCTGATAATGTTCTCCATTTCCGAAGCAGAGAGGGATTGTCCGCGGCGTATTGCGCCGGAGCGTGCCATGGCGAGCGCGACGCGGGATCGCACGGTGGATGCGTCGGGGGCGTCGGAGCCGTAGGCGGTGGAATCGGAGTTCAGTGAGTCCAAGATGTGCAGGACTGCGTCCTTGCCGTCCTTGCCGTTGAGGGCGGGGGGCAGGGAGGTGATCACCCAACTGTCGCCTTGAGGTTGCAATGTGATACCCATGAGCTGTAGCTCATCTTTGACAGTGTCGAGAATGGCTTGTTGGGTGGGGTCTAAGTGTAGTTCTTCGCCAAACATGACGCGCTGTAGGGTCTGTTGTCCGATCGCGGAGCTTTTCATTAGTTGCTCGTACAGAATTTTGGTGTGTGCGCGTTGTTGGTCGATGATCAGGAGACCTTCGCGCGACGGGGCTACGATGTAGCGTCGGTCGTGCTGAAGGCATAGAGTGGGGACGCTGTCGTCGGGCATGTTGAGCGGGAGTTCCCGCGCCGCGTTGTCGACGGTGCCTGACGTAGTGTCGGAGTTGGAAGCTTCATTCATGAAGCCGTCGTAGAGTTTTGACCAGTCTTTACGGACATTACCGCGGTTCTCCCATGGCGCCGGGCGGCAAGCGGGCTGCGTCCAGGGGGCGGGGTTAGAGGAAGGGCGTTGTGAACGCATGGCGTCGTGGTAGTTCTCGTCCCACGGCGCACGTGTGTGGAAAGTCTCATCGGTGATGAACGATGGTGTTTCAGGGTATTGCGGAATGTCTTGGCCTGAGTTGGGACCTGTAAAGGGGTTGTAGTTCGGGTCTAACGATGATGAGGGGTAGTAGACGTCTTGTCCGGCGCGTGGCGGGGCCACCTCCAGCGGATTGCTCTCGAAATCTATCGAGGGGACGGCGGAGAATTTACCTAAAGCGGCGCGTATGGCTGATGTCAACAGCGTCCATATCTGCTGCTCGTTCTCGAATTTGATTTCGTTTTTCGTGGGGTGGATGTTGACGTCGATGGTCTGAGGGTCCACTTCTATTTTCAAGAAGTAGCATGGTTGGGTGTCGGGGGCGATGAGGCGTTCGAAGCACGACATGATGCCCCGGTGGAAATAAGGATGACGCATATTGCGTCCGTTAGCAATAAGATATTGGAGTGGGTTGCGCCTGCGCGCATGTTCGGGTCGAGATACGAACCCGCTGATTTTCACTATTTCAGTGTCTATCTCCACGGGCAGTAGCTCCATGTTGAGGTTACCTTTCCATAATTCGGCGATACGAAATTTGAAGGGGCCGGGGCGCAGGTCGCGCACTTTGTTTCCGGTGTCGAGCGTAAAGCGTATATGGTTGTTGACTAAGGCAAGTCGTTCGAATTCGCGAATTATGTTGGATAGTTCGATGGAATCGGCTTTCAAGAACCGGCGGCGCGCCGGGACGTTGAAGAAGATATTTTTCACGGAGATGGTGGTGCCGGGTTTGCTGTTGCATGGCTCCTGCGATTCCACTTTGGAGCCGTTGATCACCAAGCGGGTGCCTACTTCGCCCTCTTGTTGAGCGGTGAGCAGTTCTATTTGCGAGATCGCGCAGATTGAGGGTAGGGCTTCGCCGCGGAACCCCATGGTATGGAGAGTGAACAGGTCGGCGGCTTCGCGGATCTTGGATGTGGCGTGACGCTCAAACGCAAGGCGGGCATCGGTGGGGCTCATGCCCTTCCCGTTGTCCGACACCTGTATCAGAGTCCTTCCGGCGTCGCGCACCACTATCTTTATCTCGGTGGCGCCGGCGTCCACAGAGTTCTCCACCAACTCTTTGATCACCGACGAGGGACGCTGAATCACCTCTCCCGCGGCGATCTGATTGGCTACAGAATCTGGAAGCAACTTAATTACGTCTGCCATAGTTGTCTCTTTCTACTTAGTCCTCAGCTTTCTGCTTCCCCGACATGGGGGGCATACTCAAGTACTGTTCAAGTTCATCCGGTACATCTCCTAAGTCATCCGCCCATCGCAATTTCCCATCATCATACCACTCTCTTCTCGGTCGGATGGCTATAGTGATATCTTTTATCTCTTTAAATATCGGCAAATATAATTGATTTTTTTTAATTAGGAAAATCGGTGTAACTTTTCCGGTTACATCGGGCCACATTTTTAACTTTTCAAGACTATTTTTAGCATTTATAGTGTCTGTTTGTGCCGAATTTTCCTTCATGTCGATGGTCAGGTAGCTCCCCTCCGCCGCCACAATCTTGTTGTAGGTGGAGTCGTTCTCCATGGGGAGGAAGATCGCTTGGACGTTCCCCTCCACGTACAGGTGGGTGAGCTGGCTCTCTTTGAAGTTGGCGAGCATTTTCTTCCCGGCGAGTTGGTTGTAGTATTCCCCCTCTATCTGCTGCGAGAGGATGCCGAACTCCGGGAGCAGCGCCCAGTCCACAGTGGAGTCGTTGAAGTGTACGTTGATGGTGTTGCCCGCCACCTGCTTGTCTTCGTTCCACACCACGGGACGGCGGTACATATAAAGCATCGAGTCGGCTTGATTGTAGCGCATGGTGTCAGCCACCCCTTGAAGGTCGGTGCGGAAGAAGCGCGCGTTGCGTATGGCGTTGGCGAGATAGTAATCCTTCGGGGTCATCGCCGTGTCGTTAACCGCTATGATTCTCATTCCGGTGGAGTCGGGCAATGAGCTTGGCAATGAGTCGGGCAGCGATTTAGGTATAATTGCGTCGGCGGCTGGAGCCGTGATCCCCGGCGCTTGGGCGTTGAGCTTTATCGCATCCAGAGGTGATGCCTGACCATTTGAGTCCAATGTGCTTGAACTTATGGACTCAATTCTTATGGAATCGGTGGCTATGCTGTTTTGGAAGATGGTGTCTTGCCCGATGGGTGTGATCACCGGCACCATCATTGTCATCACTTGAGTGGAGATGGTGTCGGCGCGCATGAATATGGTGTCGGGGCGTGAATACTCCTTCAGAAGGGGGTATTTAGTCGCCAGGGCGGTGCGTGTGCTGTCGTTGTAGTATCCGTATCCGCCGATGAGCACCGCGTGGTGGGCGGTGTCGGTGAGCACCATGGGGCGCGCCTTCACCGGATCGGAGAAGGTGAACGCTTCGCTCACGCGGCTGATTTTGTCGTAGATGATTGAGTCCCCCTCTAGGGTGACAACGTTGTTGGCGGTGTCGCGGTGGGTGATCAGCGAGCGGCTTTGCAGTATGGCGTGGTCGCGCGCGGTGTCATACTCCCCTTTGTTGGTGCGTATGGTGTCGGTCTTGCCCATGATTATCGCCGGGCGGTCGATGGTGGCGATTTTCGTGGTCGTGTTGTAGAGCAATTGGTCGGTGAGGAGGGTGTAGCCATCCTTTTTATTCACCAACTTCACGTCGTTGTCGAACTCCGCGAGCTTGGTGCGCGGCGAGTATCTGCCGTTGATGGAGGTGAGGTCGTTGACCTTGTCGTCTATTCTGCCGCCGTTGAAGTAGTCGCCATACTCCATCACCAGGTCATAGTCAAGGCTGTCGGTGGTGAGGGTGACGTTGCGGTTTTCGAGGCGCACTTTCTGTAGACCTCTGGTGCGCATGCGCGCGCGGCGTGTGTCGCCGTCGTAGTAGACCACGTCGGCGTAGCCCTTGAGGGTGTCGCCCTGCACCATCCTCACGTTGCCGAACGCGTCCATGGAGTTGTTCTCGGGGTAATAGTATGCCGAGTCGCAATACATGAACATACCCCCTTGGCGGAACTCCACGTTCCCTTTGAGGATTTGGAGGTCGCGGCCCTCCAGGGGTGTGGTGTAGAGAGAATCGGCGCGTTCAAGAAAGACTTTGCCCGATTGGTATCTGTTGGCTCCGGGAATCTCCGGACGCAGCGGCTTTGTGGGCGCCGGGCGCGTGAAAGTCTCTTTTTTCTCTTTCTTGTCTTTGGCGGTTTGCAGGGAGAGAGCCGCCAGGCATATATCAGCGGCGCTCCATCCTACGATGAGCGCCACTATCAATGCTATTATTTTTGCCGATTTCTTCACTGTTGTCGATGATTAGACCCCGGGGGTTACTCTTTAGTCCATCCTTTGTATTGGAAGTCGCAGTCGCTCCATCCCTCTTCGATGCGGATGTATGTGTCTTTGATTTTCTTCTCGATCCATTCGGTGATGAGTTGCTCTTTGGCGTGTTCCTCATACATCTCCTTGATCATATTGTAGTCTTCGGAGAGGGTCGCGCGGTGTCCCGGGATTCTGTTGGTGAGTCGCACGATAGCCACCACGTCGCGGTTTTTGGCTTGGTCTTTCATCACGAACGCGCGCGACACGTCGCCCACCTCCATGCCTTCGATCACCGCCGCCGCCTCCGCGGGGAGTTGCTGCATCTCGAAGCGGGAGCTTCCTGTCTGTTGGTTGACCATGATTCCCTTGTTGTTGCGTGTCTCTTTGTCGTGCGACGCATATTTGGCAGCCTCCTCGAAAGTGAATCTGCCGCGCACGATTTCGCTGCGCAGGGAGTCGAGGCGCACACGCGCATCTTCGATGTCGGCGCTGCTGACGTGGGGACGCAGCAGGATATGGCGCACGTTCACTTGGTCGCCGCGTTTGTCGATAAGCTGGATGATATGGTATCCGTATTCCGTTTCCACGATGCGCGACACTTTCTTGGGGTCGTTGAGGTTGAACGCCACGTTGCTGAACTCCGGCACGAAGTCCGCTCTGCCGTGGTAGCCGAGTTCGCCGCCTTGCATGGCGCTGCCATCCTCGCTGTACATGATCGCGAGGGTGGAGAACTCCGCCTCTCCGTTGTTGATGCGCTCCGAATAATCGCGCAGACGCGCTTTCACATCCTCAATCTCCTGCTTGGGCACGTTCGGATTGAAAGAGATGATCTGCGCCTCCACCTGCAACGGCACGTAGGGAACGCTGTCGGAGGGGAGTGAGGAGAAATATTTCTTCACGTCCTGCGGTGTGGCTTTGAAGTTTTTGGTGAGGTTGGACTGCACCTGTTGGATGATGAACTGGGTGCGTGTCACCTCTTTGAGCTGTTCGCGTAGCTCGGGGATGCTTTTGTGGAAGTATTCCTCGGCTTTCTCTTTGCTTCCCAGTCCGGCGATGAAGTAATTGAGACGCTTCTCCACGTTGGCGTTGATCACGCCCTCGCCGGGTTCGATGGTGTCCATTTTCGCTTGGTGGAGATAGAGTTTCTCCACCGCGAGCTGTTCGGGAATGGCACAATAGGGGTGCGCCGGCACGTGGCTGCCGTCGAGTTTCATTTCGTTGTATTGTTCCTCCACGTCGGAACGGAAGATGGCTTCGTCGCCTACCACCCATACCACTTCATCCACGATATTGTTTTGGATTTGTGATTGCGCGATGGCGGCGATTCCTATGGTCGCTATGGCTCCTACCGCCAAAATGTGTTTCCCTTTCATTATTTCTGTTCTATTTTTTTATTCGTTTTGAGTTTGCCGGATTTCAGCGCCTTGTCGATCAGGGAGGTGAAGATCGCCTCCTCCGATTGGTTTTTCATCGCTTGTTCCATGCCTTTCTTAATCTCTATCGCCGCTATTTCGTAGGGCATCGGTTTCCCGGAGGCGAGGTGGTCGGAGATATGCACGAGATAGGTTGATCCCATGTACGTGGTTTCGAAGTCCTTTGTCGACGCCACGAATTTGTCTCCGTCGGGAAAATGGTATGGTATCTGGCTCCGCAGAAGGTCCCAGTCCTGCCATGTGTCCATGAAATAGTCGTATTGTATCGCCTCTTTATAGGCGTATTTCTCTAATCTGTCGAGGTTTTGCTCCGATGGTTCGCGCATCCATAGTCTCACGTTGTTGAGTTGCGTGGAGTTGGATGGGAGTTTGATGTATAGTCCTTTGACTATGGGATGGGGGAGGAGATATTCGTCGCAGTGTGCGTTGAAGAAGCGTTTCACCGAATCCTCGGGGATTGTGCTTGCCGCCTTCGCGCGCATACGCTTGCGGTATTCCGAGATCAGCAGGCGACGGCGGTAGTCGCTGACCATACGCTCTATTTTGTCGTCGTCGCCGAGGTTCTCTTCGGCTATCTCTTCGAGCAGGCGCTCCTCGAGCCACGAGCGTATGATGGCGTTGCTGAGGGCTATGCTGTCGGCGCGGTCGAGTCCCGCGGGTATGTCGCGTGTCACGTCGGTGACGGTGAGTATGGAGTCTCCGTATTGGAGCAGTGCGTCCTTGTCCAACGGCTGTGAAATATCCGGCTTATTGCAGCCGGAGGGGAGCAGCGCGGCGCATACGGACATGAGTCCGAACGTACGCTTCAATGCTGTTTTCAGATAATGTTGGCAAGTCGTTTTCATATATCATGCAAAGTTAATAAAATTATTTTATTTAACCCTAATTGTTAAGTGATTAGGTCGTTAAGTGATATTAGAACCGTGTGCGGGGTAGAGATGTGTCCGCCACGCCACTTTACAAGATAATGACGGAGAGAAGGATTACGAAGAGCAATAGTGCCATGGCTGTTTTGCCGAGCAGGGGGTTTAGCGCGGCACCGCGGCTGGTGGTGATTTTGCGCCATAGGATGAGATGGAGCGGGAGATATGCGGCGCAGGGTATCGCGAGCCACCATCCGGTGGCGGATGCCAGCGGTATGATGGTGAGGAGTGTCGCCGCGATGCCGGAGAGAAGGTATGCCGTGCCCATCACTCCGCGCCCGAAGAGCACCACGGTGGTGTGTTTCCCCACGGCTTTGTCATCCTCCATGTCGCGGTAGTTGTTGACTATCAGTACGTTCGCCGCCATAAGTCCCACTGCCACCGACACGGGGATGCTTATGGAGTGCCAATCCCATATCCCCGTTTGGAGATAGCAGGTGAATATCACCGGCACCATTCCGAAGAATATCACCACGGCGATGTCGCCCAGTCCGTGGTGCGAAAGCGGATAGGGCCCGGTGCTGTATGCGAGCGCGAAGATCGCCACGGCGATGCCCACGAACAGAATCCACCAGCTTCCGAAGAGGAAGAGGGTGCATCCGAGGACGCAGTCGAGGATTATCAGGAGTATGGTGGCGCGCAGCATAAGGTGCGGGGCTATGTCCCCTTCGGTTACGCCGCGGCGGAACCCCTCGCGTCCTTTGCGGTCGAGTCCGTTGGCGTAGTCGAAATATTCATTGGCGAAGTTGGAGGCTATCTGCGCCACTACGGCGAAGATAAGGCATATCAACGCCGGCATCCATCGTATGCTTCCGTAGAATCCGGCGCACCATGTGCCGGCGAACACGCCGGCGACGCTCACCGGGAGCGTGCGTAGGCGCATAGCTTCAATCCATGCTTTTATCATCTTCTTTTGGCTTTGAAAAAGCGTTGCATCAGGGCTTTACATTCATCTTCGAGAACTCCTTCCACCACGATGGTGCGCGGGTGCAGCGGCGAGGGCGTGAACGCCGACTCGCAGAAATAGGAGGCGTAGCCCCGTTTGGTGTCCGGCGCACCGTACACTATTTGGGAGATTTGACTCCATCCCAACGCCCCGGCGCACATGATGCATGGCTCCACGGTGACGTAGATGGTGCAGCCGGTGAGGTATTTTCCCCCGAGATAGTCGGCAGCGGCGGTGATCGCCTGCATCTCCGCGTGGGCGGTGACATCGGTGAGGCGTTGCGTCAGATTGTGGGCGCGGGCTATGATTCTGCCGTTACATTCCACCACGGCGCCTACCGGGACCTCCCCGAGTTCAAAGGCGCGTTCCGCCTCCATCAGTGCCTGGCGCATGAAAAATTCATGCTGTTCGGGATCGATGGTGAGTCTTACTGCCTGCATGAGTCCTCTATTTTTATTTTTACGTTGTTCATCAGCCAGCTGGGGGTGGAGGTGGCTCCGCAGATGCCTATGCTCGCCGCGTTCCCGTACCATGCCGGTTCCAGCTCCTCGGCGTTGCTGACCATGTAGGAGCGTGGGTTAACCTCCTTGCACGCTTGGAAGAGCACTTTCCCGTTGGAGCTTTTTTGTCCGCACACGAACACTATCACGTCGTGGGCGGCGGCGAACTCGCGTATATGGTTCATGCGGTTTGCCACCTGGCGGCAGATGGTGTCGTGCCAGGTGAATTTACCCCCGGATTTGCGGCGGCGTATCGCCTCCACGATGTTGTGGAAGCCGCTGATGGATTTGGTGGTCTGTGAGTAGAGTTCCACATCTTTGGTGAGGTCTATGGCGTCGAGTTCGCTTTCATCCTCTATCACTATCGCTTCCCCGTTGGTCTGCCCCACGAGTCCGTTCACCTCTGCGTGTCCGCGTTTGCCGTAGATGAGTATCAGCGGCTTCGATTCGGAGGCCCTGTCGTAAGCCTCCTTTATGCGCTGTTGCAGCTGCAACACCACCGGACAGGTGGCGTCGATAATCTCTATATTGTTGGCTTTCGCGGTGATATATGTTTGCGGCGGCTCTCCGTGCGCGCGCAGCAGCACTTTCGTGTCGTGAAGCTCCGCGAACTCCGTGTGGGTGATCGTCAGCAGACCTTTGTCGCGCAGACGTTCCACTTCGTTGGAGTTGTGTACGATGTCGCCCAGACAATAGAGCGTGGAGCCGTGCGCCAGCTCCTTCTCGGCGTTGCGTATGGCGCGCACCACTCCGAAGCAGAAGCCGCTTTGCGAATCTATTTCTATGGTCGGTTTATCCAATTTCGCTGATGATTTTGTTGAACAGGTTCACCAGAAACTCCTCCTGCTCCTCGCGTGTCATGTGGTCGTTGTTGAGCACTATGGCGTCGTCGGCGCGGCGCAAGGGGGATTCTTTGCGTGTGCGGTCGATATGGTCGCGCGATTCGATGTTTTTCAGCACCTCCTCGTAGACCACGGTGTCTCCCTTCTCTTGGAGTTCCTTATAGCGGCGCATGGCGCGCACCTCCGCCGAGGCGTCAACAAAGACTTTCATCTCCGCATGGGGGAATACGGTGGTGCCGATATCCCTGCCGTCCATCACTATACCCTTTTCTTCGCCCATGCGTTGCTGTTGCTCCACGAGGTAGTGGCGCACTTCCGGCACCGCAGCCACGGGGCTCACCATGTTCGACACCTCCATGCCGCGGATTTCGCTCTCCACGTCCTCGTCGTTGAGGAGTGTGTGCGCCCCTTTACCGTCGGGGTTGCCGCGGAACGACACTTTTATGTCGCCGAGGGATTGAACGAGTCGTGCGGTGTCGAGCGCTCCATCCTTGGCGATGCCGTGGCGTAGGGCATAGAGCGTCACCGCACGGTACATCGCGCCGCTGTCCACATAGATATATCCTATGCGTTGCGCCAGTTTCTTTGCCATGGTGCTTTTCCCGGAGGAGGAATAGCCGTCGATGGCGATCACTATTTTAGTTGTTCCCATTTCCGTTGTATTATATATTTATCTCCGCGGATTTATCTTTATGAATTTATCTCCGCGGATTTATCTCTACGGTATTACTTCCGCGATATTCAAAGCGAGGTTCAACATCAGCGATGATCCCTTTTTGTGGGGCATCGCATACGCCACCCCTATGCCGAACGCCCTGACATTGAAACCGAAACCTACGGAGAATCCCGACACGAAATTGCGGTGGTATGTCTCCATGTCTGTGCGCGTCTTATGGTTGTAGGCGGCGGCGATATAGAATCTGTCGTTCTCCGCCGGGGAGAATTTAAAACCTATGATAAGATGGCGCAGAAGGTTTGACGCGAACCCCGATTTCAGTTCCGAGGTCCCGTCGGCGCTGTTGTGGCTGTAGTAGGGGAGTTTCCATTTGGTGAGGTTGGTGGCGGTGATGTTGAGCAATAGGGGTGAGCTTCCCAATCTCTTGGTCATTCCGAGCTGGAGGTCGAAAGGGAGATGGTCGTAATGCTCGTCGAAACGTTTCAGCTGTCCGCCCATGTTTTTCAACACCGCGGATAGGCTGAAATCACTCTCCGGATCATAGTAGTTCACCCCCACGTCGGCTGCCAGGGCGAGGGCTTCGTAGCTTTCGTAGTGGGAGTAGATAAGCTTCATGGTGATGCCGCCGCGCCAGCGGTCGGTGATGTCGTAGGAATACATCCCGTCGACTACCAAATCCAAAGGACGGAACTCCCCCGTGGATACGCCGTTTTCGTCGTAACCCTCCATGGAACCATAGTCGAGGAAGCGGAACCCCACTGCCCACGCACCGCGGTTGCCGTCGCCCATGCCGTATTTCCCCCCGGCGAAGTTGGAGTCGCCGAGATAGCGCATATAGCTGAGCCCCATCTGAGCTTCGGTCTCCTGACCGAGCAAAGCGGGGTTTTGGTCTATCATGCTCAAGTCGGAGCCTATGGCGCTGATGTTGGTGCCCCCAAGGGCGAACGCCTGTGCCGACTCTGGTATCTGTAAAAAGCTATACGCATTGCTTCCCTCCTGCGCGTGCAGCACCATGGCGGTTCCCAATGCGAATAAGCCTGTCAGCAGTCTGTTCTTGTAATTCATCTATTCCTTTAACGATGCGGACGCGAAAGTATTGTAACCGCCGCCACACTTTCCCTTAATACCATCTCACGCCGTTGTTGGTGGAGGAGCGTTTGTCGTATTTGAGGTCTTTGAGCATCGACGATTTCACCGCGATATGGAAGTTGAAGGATTTGTACGGGCCCACCGGGATGAACGACGCGCTGAGGGAGAAGCAGTGGAGGTCGCGCGTCACCGAGCAGTTCATGTACGCGATCTTGTGCTGGTCGAAATTGTACGACCCCGAGAGCGAGAAGTTCCAGTTGGTGGTGGGGCGTATGTTTCCCGAGAAGGAGAGGTTTTGCGTCCATTTGCCGGAATACTCCATTTTGTCGTAGTCGAAGGAGCCGTAGCCGTAGTTCACCGAATAGTTGAACGTGAGGCTCCATGGCACTGACCATGGTTCGTAGCCGTCGGCGTCGGATGTCGGCGTTTTGTCGCCGTTCTTTTTGCGGCGGTGTTTCGATGCGGCGGAGGCGAAGTCGTTCTCTCCGTTCATATCCTCGTCATCGTCGCCGGGACCACCCGTGGTTCCTTTGTTCTTCTTGTCGTCATCCTCGGTTTTGTTGCGTTTGAAAGTGTTGTTGTTGAACGTATAGGAGAATGATGTTCCGGTGCTTGAGAGCTTCGCGATACCCTTGCCGTGGCCTATGCGGAGCTTATCCACCTTCACCGGGGAGCCGGAGGAGGATAGCTCGTAGATGTAGGGGTCCCATGTGGCGTTGAGGTTGAGGTTGAAGTTCTTCAGCAGACGCAGCATGATGGAGGTGGAGATATTGCTGAAGCGTAGCGAGTCGGCGGCGAAGTTGTAGGATTGTCCTATGGTGAAGCTCTCTATGAGCGACACCTTTTTCATACCTGTGGAGTCTTTGTCGGACTTCACTTTCATCTCCAGGTTGTTGGCGAAGCTCCAGGAGACCACTCCCGATTTGCCGCTGGAGGGTGTGCCCAGCACTCCGTTTTGGAAGTGGTTGTAAGTCACTTTCTGCGGGTTCCCCTCGGAGTCCGGCTTATAGTAAGCCCCGTAGACACCCCAGAAGGGGTCGCTGAAGTCGGGCGACGCGCTGAACGACACCGTCGGGGTCAGCACGTGGCGGATCATCTGCACCTTGTCGCCGAGGAACTTCATGGGCTTGAAGAAGCCGTAGATTTTCGTGGTGAACGACAGGGAGGCGGAGAAGTCGAAGAGGTTGTAGAAGCCGTATGTGGTGTCGACCACCTCTTTCGACGCTTGTGTGTCCCAATCGCGTTTGAGCTTTTGGAAATACATTCGGTCGTTGAATTTCAACGAGGGGGTCACGTTCAGATATTTCAGCAGGGTGAATGTGGCTTGCACCGGCATCTGATGGCTCATACCGTTGCGCCAGTCCTTTATCAGGCTCTTTTTGAAGAATTGGTTCTGCTGCGCGGTGAGGGAGTTTTGGAATTGTCCGGAGTAGGAGATACGTATCTTCTCATACCATTTTTCGCTTCCCACCGCCACTTTGCGCTTGAACGGCGCTGTCTGCGAGAGGGTGAGGGTGAAGTTGGGAAACGACACCGCCAGCGTGGAGTCTTGCGTGCGCTGGGTGATATTGGTGGTGGTGGAGAGGCTCCACTTGGTTCCGGGGAATTTGTATGTGAGGTTCACCGAGCTACTCTTGGTGTTTTCGGTGAAGGCGTTGCTGTAGTATGAGTTGAGGTCGCTGCGCGTATATCCCGAGGTGGTGAAGTTCACCGATGCCGAGAAGCTGAGATATGGGTTCGCTTTGGCGTCCTGCTGGTGTGTCCATGCGATTTTGAAGTTGTTCGCTTTGAGATAGTCGGAGCTTCCTTTATCGCCGGTGATGGTGGTGATATAGCTCAAATCGAATGAACCGCGGAATTTGTAGCGGCGCACGTAGTTGCTCTTGGCGGTCAAGCCCCAGGAGCCTTTGGTGTAGAGTTCGCCGCGCAGGGCGAGGTCTATGTTGTCGCTGATGGCGAAGTAGTAGCCGCCGTCGCGGAGATAGAAGCCTTTGTTGTAGTCGTCGCCGAACGAGGGGAAGATGACTCCGCTGGAGTAATCTTTGGAGAAGGGGAAGAAGCCGAAAGGCACCGCCAAGGGTAGCGGCACGTCGGCGAGCACCATATATGCCGGACCGGTGACGATATTCTTCTTCGGGATGACTTTCGCTTTTGTGAGTTGGAAGTAGAAGTGGGGGTGTTCGTGGTCTTCGCAGGTGGTGTATTTGCCATCCTCCACGTAGTAGGTGCCGTCCTCCATCTTTTTGGTGGCTCCGCCGGTGAGGAAACCCTCCCCCTGTTCCGTCACTACGTCGGTGATGTAGCCGCGCTGGGTCTTGAAATTATATTTCATCGTCTTCGACTCATACTCGCCGCTCTTATCCTTGAAAACGGGGTTGGAGTCGCTGTTGCCCGCGGAGTCGAGCATCGCGGTGGCGTAGACTGTGGAGCTGTCCATATCCATCTCCACGCGCCCGGCGTTGAGCTTGAACTCTCCGTAGTCGACGGTGCTGTTGCCATACATCAGCGCACGGTTCTGATCGTAGAAGACAATGGAGTCTTTGGCGGAGAAGTTCACCACGCTGTTGATGTCGGAGGTCTCAAGATTGATGCGCGTGACGCGTTTGCGGTCGTTTGTGGATGAATCGGATCCTGATGAGAGCGGTTCTCTGTCCATGGCCCTGTTTATGCGTGTCTTGGAATCAGCCACGGAGGGGGACAGCGAATCGGAAGCCACACTGTCGGTGTCGGTCACCAACGTCTGCTGCTCCATATTCCCTGTAGTGGTCTCCTCGGGCCGGTCACCCACGGACGACGCATAGGCCCCGGCAATTGCCGTCAAGCCAGCGAAATATAAGGTAAAACGCCTCAATTATCTATCCTTTTTTCGTGTTATCGACACATTTACTGAGGATGAATCCTTTTGAATTGACCCACGCTCATAGTTCGAAATCACATTACAAACTGCAAAATTAGGTATTTTTTGTAGCTTCTGCAACGGATTACGCCACATTTTGACTATTAATCCGCGTGGATTAGCCGGTTGCTTGCTCTGAATGGTGGAAAATGTTCCAAATCACGCAAATTTAACAAAAATTTAATCTATTACGGCAAACTTTTTATAGTGGTAGGGTGTTTAGTAAGTGAACATGGGAAAGAAACAAGGGTTGAAGACTTCCACAGTCGACACTTGAAAGTTGACACGTGAGAGTTGATACCTCAGACAGATTAAGAATTGGGAAACGCACTATCCGTAACAGGAAAGGAGAGATATGATGAAAACACAGGCATGATTCAAAGTTTCGAGACCACCGATAGACCGGTTGGTTATCCACATTTGCGAATACACCCCACGGTTTATATTCCTCGGTCTTGAACATATCCCCCAATATATAATGACACGCCGGACGGTAGTTGAAAGATGTGCTTAAAGCGCATGGAAAAACGTTCGGAAAGTGGTCAACCAAAATAGATATGATGGCATTGTATGCTTCATGGAGCATATCAGCCTCGAAGATATGATGAATAGAGTTTTTTCCATACAATTAGATCCACAATCGACAATAAGGGGTAATCGGGAGATTCCCCCTTATTTTTATTCTATCTCCATAAGCTCTAAAAGCCTCATTTCCGCTGAGTCGATAGCCTCTATCAGTTCCGCCATTCTCGCACCCGCCGCCACGAGTTCATCGTTGCTCATGGCTCCCGACGACATACGTTCCTCCAGAGCGCGTTTCTCCTCCTCATACTTCGGGAGTTCCGTTTCCAGCTGCTCCTTTTCGCGGCGTTCCTTGAACGACAACCCCTTCTTCTCACGCGGTGCGCGCCATGAGTTCGCCCCACGTGATGATATGGTAGCGTCGTTTCCTTGCGTTTTACGTTTCTGTTCCGTCTCCAGGCGCGCGCGTTCCTCCTTCTCCTTGGCTTCGCGCATACGTTGCACCTCCCGGTAGGTGGAGTAGTTGCCGGGGAAGTCCTCTATCTCGCCGTTGCCGTTGAATACGAATAGATGGTTGGCGATGCGGTCGAGGAAGAAGCGGTCGTGGCTCACCACGATTACGCATCCCTTGAATTTCGCGAGATAATCCTCGAGGATGGTGAGGGTCACGAGGTCGAGGTCGTTGGTGGGCTCGTCGAAAATCAGAAAATTAGGGTTGCGCATAAGCACCACGGCGAGGTTCAGCCGTCGCCGTTCCCCTCCGCTGAGCTTGTAGATATAGTTCTGTTGGTCAGCCACCGAGAAGAGGAAGTGGTTGAGAAACTGCGACGCGCTGAGACGTGTTTTCTCATCGATGTACACCTCTTCGGCAATCTCCCTGACGGCGTCGATCACCTTCTTCTTCTCATCGAAATTCACCATCCCCTCTTGGCTGTAGTATCCCCATTTCACCGTCTGTCCTATGTCGAAGTGTCCGCTGTCGGGGGTCACTTCCCCCAATAGCATCTTGATGAACGTGGATTTACCCACGCCGTTCTCGCCCACGATTCCTATTTTGTCGTAGCGGGCGAAGGTGTGGCTCCAGTCCTTGAGTATCACCTTGTCGCCGTATGCTTTCGACACATTGTGGGCTTCGAAGATTTTGCTTCCGATGTATGACCCTTTCATGGTGGTGGGGTCGATGCTGCGTTCGCGCAGGTCGATGTGTGAGCGTTTCTCCAGGTCGTAGAAATTGTCGATGCGGTATTTCGCTTTGGAGCCGCGTGCCTGAGGTTGGCGGCGCATCCATTCCAATTCGGTGCGTAGCAGGTTCTTCACCTTCGCCAACTCCGCGGAGAGGTTCTCCATGCGTTCCTCGCGTTTGGTCAGGTAGTAATCGTAATTACCCTCGTAGCAGAATGTTTGCTGACGGTCTATCTCTATTATGCGGTTGCAGACATTGTCGAGGAAATATCTGTCGTGGGTCACCATCAGCAGCGTAGTCTTTTTTGTGGAGAGGTATTGCTCCAGCCATTCCACGGTGGCGATGTCGAGGTGGTTCGTAGGCTCGTCGAGCACCATCATGTCGGGTTCGCGGAGCAGCAGCCGCGCTATCGCGGCGCGTTTGAGCTGTCCCCCCGACATCTCGTCGGGATGTTGGTCGAAGTCCTCTATCTGCAATTTATGCAGCAGCTCACGCGCCCGGTCGGCGTGGGTCCAGTCCTCCTCATGCGTCCCTCCGGTGATTACGTTGTCAAGGATCGAGAGTGCCGGGTCGAACTTAGGCTCTTGGCTGAGATACCCTATCTTAAGGTCTTTCTTCACCACGATGGTGCCGCTGTCGTAGTCCTCTTCGCCGGCGAGGATGCGCAGAAGGGTGGTCTTCCCCTTCCCGTTTTGGGCTATCAACCCCACTTTCTCCCCTTGACCGATGGAGAAAGTGACATCGGCGAACAGCAGATGGTCGCCGTAGGATTTCGTGAGGTTCTCTACTTGCAGATAATTGATCATCGTGGTTGGTTAGTGTGTTTGATTAATCTGATTGATTAATGAGGTTGATTAATGAGGTTGGTTAATCCTGTTTGATTAACGAGGTGAATTAAATATCAAGTTTCCGGACAGCCGCGCCGCCCGGAAACCTGAAATTATGGGATACATTATAATATTAGAGCGCGGCGATAACTTCGATCTCCACGAGGGCTTGTTTCGGAAGCTCTTTCACGGCGAAGGCGCAGCGTGCGGGGAACACTTCATGGAAACGTGAAGCGTAAACCTCGTTCATGGGGGCGAAGAGGCTCATGTCGGCGAGGAAGACGGTGGTTTTAACCACATTGTCAAGGGTGGCGCCAACCTCGGCGAGGATTGCCTCGATGTTGGAGATGGATTGCGCTGTCTGTCCCTTGATATCCTCCGGCATCATGCCTGTCTCGGGGTTGATGGGGAGTTGTCCGGATACGAACACGAGGTTGCCGGCAACTACTGCTTGGCTATAAGGACCGATTGCTCCGGGTGCGTTGGAGCTTTTGATTTCTTTCTTCATCTTAGTTTTATTGTTAATTACGTTGTTAATTGGTTTTTATATTGTTGCTATTTGGTTTTTGTCTTGTCTTTTTTGACTTGACTTGACTTGTTTTTTGTCTTGTCTTGTTTTTTTGACTGCCTCTTTTCATTGGCGGTTGCCGCTACGGCTATGCAAAGTTACTGAAAATTTTGCAATATCCCATGTCATTTCCAACTCACCGATATCACCTCTTAAAATTACACCTTATATTTATGTTTTACAGCAGTTTTTGCGAGTTTTACCATCATTAGGCATAAAATAGACAAAAATTAGGCATAAAAAAGACGAGTAAAGTTATGTGTCTCGTAACAAATTCTTCCTTCGAAAGTATGTGTATTGGAAAATCTTTAGTTAACTTTGCAAGTACGCAACGGACAAAAATGTTTTGCTAATGACCACCA
>CAYQMV010000016.1:0-39176 GCA_964418705.1 uncultured Sangeribacter sp. | reverse complement strand
ACATTTATACACTTGTAGCTGACGGTGTGGAAGTTGGCAGTAAACGTATGATTCTCACGGACTAAAAAACACTTGGTATGGAAGAATGTAAAATACTGAATAGATATGCTATTCACGGCTCGCATAGGAAAGTGCTTTATAGGTGTTTTTTTCATGCTTTTGGCGTGATTGAACGAATAGTTCCTGTGTTTTTGATTTTGTTGTTGTGTAATCATTCATATGCATCTGAATCTAAGGAGATAAATTTCGATTTAGATAAATTGTCCATAACGTCTGAAACGCACAACGGAGTGCCATATTCGAGATTAATTTGGGATGGTATGCTTTTTGATGGAGTGGAGGGGTCTGTAGAGACTCCGACAAAGTATGTCAGACTTCTTGTCCCGACATATTGTAAGGTAAAGTCTGTTTTAGTGGCTGACACAACCGTTACTAAAAGAATTTCATTGGAGGGAATCCCTTATCCCGTACAAAAGTCAAATCCGTCTGATGGAAGTGAAAATATTTCTTTCACTGAACCGAATTTGGATTTATATTCTACTTTGCCTAATGTCGCAGATGTCTCTGTCGTTGGTGAGGATTTTGTTGATGGCTGTAATCACGTTGTGATTGTTAGAGTAAGCCCTATTAGCTTCAGACAAACTGCTGATGGCGGATATTACCTTGAGTTGTATGATAATATAACAATAGAGTTAACAACAGAGAGCTGTTCCTTGGACGAAATGGATGTAAAACCGCTTGTTCCAAAGTATTCTTCTCCTTATATAAATTTGTCTTCTGTAGTTGATAATCCTGGACGTGTTGGCAGATATTCAACAGGTAATATAGTAATGCCTGATTCCGCTAGATATTACGTTATTATTTCTCCGGAAAATCTTGTTGATTCATTTAAGGAGTTGACAGTATGGAAACGACAAAAAGGATATAATGTCGTGCTAAAATCATATGAAGAAATATTGTCTGACAAAGATTATCAGAATGGTGATATCGTGTCAAATATAAATGACGATGCTGGCAAAGTCCGTACTTACCTAAGGGATTTTTATTTGGAACATGGACAATTTTTTCTGTTGCTTGTTGGGGATTGGCATTGTGATGTGCCGATAAGGTATTATCAAGGAACCATCCCAACAGATCTGTACTTCTCCGATTTAGTGGGAAATTGGGATCCGAATAATGATGGTGTGTATGGAGATTCATTGTCTTATAAACAATTGTTTCCAACAATCTATGTTGGTAGATTGCTTGTTTCATCTGCCTTGGAAATAGAAAACTTCACAAGAAAATTAGAGACTTACGAATCTAATCCAGGTAGTGGAGATTATGACTATCTCCTTAAGTCTCTTTATTTTGAGTGTGATGATATGGTTAAAGCTGGTGAGTCTATAATGGTATCAAGTGCATTTGGTGATACATTTTCTGTTGTGAATTCTTTTCAGGAAAAAACGGACGTACATCCCAAGGGCTCAGATATAATCAATGAATTAAATAATACTTATTATGGATTTGTTAGTATGCATGGACATGGAAATCCTGGGTCTATTTTGACATCACAGGTAAACGAAAGCTATGGGGTGATATCAAATAACGATTTGGATTACTCTATGGTATGGGTGTCAAATAAGGATGTAGGGAATGGAATAGATTTGTTGAAAAATTATAATTACCCTTTTGTGGCGTATTCAATAGCGTGTACAGTTAATCCGTTTGATAAGTATTCGTACATTGACTCATCTGCAGGGTACCATATGTATGATATAGACAAAAATATTGGTGCTTCTATGACAACTGGTGGCAAATATGGAGCCGTGGCATTTCTTGGAAATACTAGAGAGGGGTATGTTAGATCCTCAGCTTGTATGGAGTCTTATTTTGCAAAAGAGATTCTGTATAATAATAAAATAGGTATTGCCGAGGGTTTGTCAAAGTATGATTATAGATCTCCGCTATTAAGTGCCACTCATACATTGATTGGAGATCCTGAAATGGAGATGTGGACAAAGTCACCTGACAAATTAAAATATGATATAGGATTTGATGAATCAGGTTCCAACTTGTCCAATGTTAATGATTTTGACGGTAAAATATCAATATATGATGGGGCTGATGCTGTCTCAAATTATTATGTTGATGAATCTGTGACAACTTGTAGATTGGATGGCTTCAAAAATGGAGTTTTATCTATGTGGCAAACAAATAGGATTCCTATAATTGATCTCTACCTGAGAGATGGGGAGTTTTCAAATACAGATAGAAATTTTATTGTTAAGAGAGCTTTTCTTGGGGACTCATCTGATAGTTCAAAAGTGTTCTCTACAAAAGAAAACGTTTCTATGGTAATAAATGCTGTCGAAAGCGTTACCATTAATCCGGGCTTTGTTATGGATTCTGGGTCGGAATGTCATATTATATGTGATGGCGATGTCAGTATATATGGCGGAACTATAAAATCCGGTGCAAAATTGATAATTGAGGCACTTAATACAGAAATAAAGACTTCTTTCTCAGTGCAGAAAGGCGGAGAGCTAATTATAAAAAAAAATTAGAAATATGTTGACGAAAAAACTTTTAACCATGGCTATGGGCGTATTCGCATTGTTCGGATATGCTGCCGACACGCAATGGGAGAACCTCGAATGGGTATATATGAGAGGCTCTCAAAACCGAGAAATGTATCCTGTGTGTATGCGTATCCTGGGCGTTGAGACAATTAATGGCGAGGAGTATCATAAATGTCTCGTTTACAAAGAGGGTGAGTTTAACTCCGAGATGCTCCCCGACGCATATTTGAGGGAGGAAAACGGGAGAGTGTATATGATTAATGGTCCGAAAGCCGTTGAGGATCGTGCGTATGAGAAGTCGGATTATTATGGATTCACTGACAGGGAGATTCTTATCTACGATTTCAATATCGGGGAGAATGAATCGTATCGCATAGGTGGAGAGGATGACTATACTTTCGAGTTTACGTCCGATGATGATCCGATGTTCCCAATGTCGTATTGGACAGATAAGGGGCTGATAAATGTTTCCTCTGTCGGAGAATATGATACGTTGACGCATGAGGCGTTGACAAGTCAGGAACTGACAGCGGACAATGTCCTCCCCAATACATTCAAAGTGGTGGAAAAAATAGGAGTGCTGGATCAAGGATTTTTGCCGTTTCCCGGGACAAAGAGCCCGTATACGGGATGGCATCCGGAGACGCAATTGCAGAGTGTCAAGGATTTGGACGGCAATTTGGTTTATTTTAACGCTCAAGTCGGAGTTGAATCCGTGTCCGCCGACGCATTATGCGTCAGCGGTGGGCGAGGAGAAATCCTTGTCGGCGGAGATTATCCCGATTTGGCTGTCTACGACACCACCGGACGCAGATATGCCGGCACACGAGTGCCTGCCGGACTTTACATAGTTGCCGCCGGCGGCAGAACCGCCAAAGTGTTGGTGAAATAAACCGAAACTACGGAATTAGATATTACTGGATTAGGTTATGTGGAACCTTTTATCTAAAAAGGAGCTATAAAGAATAGGAGCGAAGCTTAGAAAAAAGGAGCGGAGCTTAAAACGGAAAAACTTAAATAAAAAGAGAATATGAAAAGAGGATTGATTTTATGCTTTACAATGCTGAGTACATTGGCGTTGTGGAGTCAGGAAGATTATAAGCCGACACTTGTGGATGGCCGTTCGTGGGTGTATTCTGACACATACGGATGTATACATGGTAGGTTGATGGGTCAAACCACTGCGATGGTGTGCGGTGACACCATAGTCGATGGACGTAATTGTAAACGTGTGAGAGTTTCCGAGTCAAATGGTTCGGAGAGATATGTCGCTTGTCTGGAAGAGGACAGAAAGATTTATATGTATGGAGTTGAGAAAGACAAAGAGTTCGGTCTCCTGATGGATTTCTCTTTGCATAAAGGTGATTGTGTGATGCCTGAAAGTAAGCTCTATGTCCTTAAAGAAGACACAGTCAAGGTTAATGGGATTGACTACCGTCGTTTGGCGGTAGGGTACGATGAGTCTCACCCCGGCGCTTATTGGGTGGAGGGCGTAGGAGCGCGCAGCGTAAGAACATATTTATCCGAAGTGCCGCTTCCGGATGATAACTCTTTTAATCATTTGGAGGGTTGCTATGACAACGGAAATTGTGTTTTCGATTGGTATGATTTCACTCAGTCGGGGTTCGACTGGGGAAATTATGAATGGACATACGCACGATCTTCAAAACCTGACGAGAAAATAAAAATGAGGTTGTCGGGGAATGAGGAAATCGACGGTAAGTGTTATAAGAAATGTTATTTTTTCAAATCAGATGAGGACTTTGACGCCGCCGCCATGCTGCCCGACGCGTATGTGCGCGAAGAGGGGAGACAATATTTCATGATATTGGCACATAATGACGAGTCGGTGTTGGATGATTTTTGCCGCTATGGCAGCCTCTACGAGGAAAAAATGATTTATGACTTCAACCTCAAGGAGGGGGACTCCTACGATGTTGACACTTATTTCGAGGCTTACGATTCCGAGGACTCCGAATCTGTGATTATAAGCCATTGCGGCACTAAAATGCAGTCGGAAAACACCTATTTCAGGTATCAGGAGACGGAATCCCCGGTATCCGCCAGGATGGAGGAATGGATAGGTGTCCTCAACAATGGACTGTTTCCTTTCCCATTCGTATGCAAGGACAATACATACGGAGAGTCGTATATCCTTGTTGAGTTCAGAACTCTGGATGGAGAATTGCTGTACGGAAGATCCTTGGAACCGGAGGGATATGCCTATAAACCGATGTTGGAGGAAGGAAAAACATGGTGGTATAGCGGAGAGTACAGCGATAAGTCCAAGCATAGTGTGGAATTCGGCATTACCATAAAAGGGAAACGTAATCTTGACGGGAAAGAGTGGAGTGAGATCCATCTCGTCTATCCCGATATGAGCGTCAGTGAGAATCCTTATTGTCTGCTGATGGAGCAAGGAAAGAAAGTTTATTTCTCCTATGTTCACGACCCCGAAACATCGGCTTTTGACCCCGACGGCTTCGGATTGGGCAATTGGCTCAATTTAGAGGACTCCGAACTCATAAATGGTGACGGAAATATTTATGATTTTAATCTGAGTGTCGGAGAAATGGATTTTTCATCTCTTAAATATCCCCACTATTTTGAGGAGGGGGAGGATGTCGTATCTGAACAGTACCTTGAAAACAGCGGCTTGCTCTACAGACGTTTATACTATTCTCAACCCGAAGATGCGACAGCTGAGTATTTGGTGGTGGGTGTGGGTAGATTCCTTCAGAATGATGACCCCATATTTTGCGCTCCGTTTATAGAAAAAAATGGAGAGACACGCTTGCGTTGGGTTACTAACGCTGAAAATCGAATAGTTTATGAAGGTATAGGTGGATATAAACTATGGTCTACTGATGGAGTTGAATCCGTGTCCGCCGACGCATTATGCGTCAGCGGTGGGCGAGGAGAAATCCTTGTCGGCGGAGATTATCCCGATTTGGCTGTCTACGACACCACCGGACGCAGATATGCCGGCACACGAGTGCCTGCCGGACTTTACATGGTTACCGCCGGCGGCAGAACCGCCAAAGTGTTGGTGAAATAGAGCTTTCGATTCAATTGGGGGTAATAGGAAGATACGGAGGTGAAATTTGTTTCGCCTCCGTATTAGGTATTGGTCGTGGTCGTTCTCAAAGGGGAAGGCGCGTAATCACGCTGAGAAGGATGCCGAGATTGTGAACAGCGACGATGGCATCGCCACTGCATCGAAAGCGAAAATGTGACAAATGTTTGGATGTTGATTAAATTCTTTGGGAAAAGAAGGGATATATGAAAAAAAATAGTTAATTTCGCACAGAATTGCCAAAAGTGTGCAATTTTTAAAACGGATAGAACATTCGCGAATGCGTGTGGCAAAGAAATAAAGGTTAGAAGATGGTAAGTAAGACAAGAGATAAATTCATAGAAGTCGCCCGGCAACTCTTTGCGAGAAAAGGAGTTGAGAACACTACTATGAACGACATCGCTTCCGCCTCCGATAAAGGGCGGCGCACCATCTATACCTATTTCAAGAGCAAGCGCGACATTTTCAACGCCGTCATAGAGCAGGAGACGGATAAATTGTTGGATTCACTGCGCGAGATAGTGCGTAAGCCGATGTCGCCCTCCGACAAGCTTTATGAGTATGTGGCGTGTCGGTTTGAAACTATCCGCACCATAGTTATCCGCAACGGATCCTTGAAGGCGGGGTTCTTCCGCGATGTGAGGAAAGTGGACCGCGCGCGAAGGTTCATCTCCACAAGGGAGATGGATATGCTGTGTCAAATCTTGCAGCAGGGTGTGGACATGGGTGAGTTCGAGATCGAGGATATCGAACGCCGCGCTTTGGTGATAAACCATGCCATACAGGGTCTTGACGTGCCGTATATCCGTGATTCGCTCCATGAGGAGGGGGTGGATAAAGCCACACTCGTCAGATATGCGAGTGATTTAATTTTAAATGGAATAAAAAAAAGAGATTAGATGTATATAAACGCAATGGGCTATTACGTGCCCTCTATGAGAGTTACTAATGACCATTTTCTCGAGGTGAATGGTCTCACGAGCGAGTGGATTGAGCAGCGCACAGGCATCAAATCCCGTAGTAAAGCGGCTCCCAATGAAAACCATAATACCATGGGACTCGCCGCGATAAACAAGGCTATCGAGTCGCTTCCTTATTCTGTGAAGGATGTCGACCTCATCGTGTCGGCTTCTTATTCTCCTTGCGATTTGGTTGGAACGTTGGCGCATGTGGCTCAACGTGAGTTCGAGATTGACGGAGCAAAGGCTGTCTACGCCTCTTCGGCGTGCAGCTCATTTATAAATGGGCTGGAAATCGTGGAGGGCTATTTCGCCATGGGAAAAGCATCTAAAGCATTGTTGGTGTGCAGCGAACACAACACATTCTATAGCAATGAATCGGATCCCAAATCGGGCCATCTTTGGGGCGACGCCGCGGTGGCTTATTTTATCTCCAAGGATCCCCAAGGCGGGAGTGACATGAAGATTGTCAATGTTTTCACTCAGGGATTGGGTAATTTGGGCAAGGGTCCGGAGGGGGTGAAGCTCCGTCCGAAAGATGGCGGCATCACCATGCCCGACGGCAGAGATGTCTTCATCCACGCATGCCGCTATATGATATATGCGCTTAACCATGCTCTTGAGGGAGCCGGATTGACCGCAGCCGACATCTCGCACTATATCTGCCATCAAGCCAACAAGAGGATTGTGGCGCAGGTGGCGCATATCCTTGATTTGGATATGTCGGCGTTCTACAACAACATTGAGGAATTAGGCAACACCGGCTCCGCCTCCGCGGCGTTGGTGCTGGCGCAAAACTACGGCAACATCAAGAAGGGTGAACGCACGGCGCTGATGGTTTTCGGCGGCGGTTACTCTTGTGGTTGTTTCATCGTGGAGAAGTAAATAATAAATAATAAAAGAGACATCTGTCTCAAAAAAAAGAGAATATAATGAAATTACTTGAAGGTAAAACCGCTCTTATCACAGGAGCCGCCAGAGGTATCGGTAAATCTTTGGCATTGAAATTTGCCGAGGCCGGTGCCAACATCGCGTTCACCGACTTGGTGATTGACGAAAATGGAGAAGCAACAAAAAAAGAGATAGAGGCATACGGAGTGAAATGCGAGGCATACGCATCCAACGCCGCTGACTTCGCTCAAACTGAGGAGGTCGTAGCCAAAGTGAAAGCTGATTTCGGCACCATCGACGTATTGGTGAACAACGCCGGCATCACAAAGGATGGTTTGATGATGCGTATGAGCGAGGCTCAATGGGATGCTGTGATCAACGTCAACCTCAAATCAGCGTTCAACTTCATCCATGCGGTACTCCCCGTGATGATGCGTCAGCGCAGCGGCAGCATTATTAATATGGCGTCGGTGGTAGGTGTTCACGGCAACGCTGGACAAGCCAACTACGCCGCGTCCAAAGCGGGTCTTATCGCATTGGCTAAGAGCATCGCCCAGGAGGTCGGTTCCCGCGGTATCCGCGCCAACGCCATCGCTCCGGGCTTCATCGAGACAGCTATGACCGCGGCTCTCCCCGAAGAGGTGCGCAAAGATTGGGCTGCCAAGATTCCATTGCGCCGCGGCGGCAAACCTGAGGATATCGCTAATGTGGCGTTGTTCCTTGCTTCCGACCTCTCCAGCTATGTGAGCGGTCAGGTGATCCAAGTGGACGGCGGTATGAATATGTAATAACTGATAACTCAGCTGGCTATGTCGAGAATAGCTATATTGTTGGGCGGAGGCGATGGCACACGTGCCGGAGGGCCTCTGCCCAAACAATTTCAAGAAATCGCCGGTATGTCGGTGTTGCAGCGCAGTGTGGAGGCTTTTCTTAAAGCGGATCCCGACACTCGCGTGTTCGTGGTGCTGCATCCCTCATTTTTGCAGCAGTGGGAGGATGTGGTGGAAACCCTGGAACAGAAATTCGGATCGCCGATAACCTTGGTGTGCGGCGGCAAATCGCGTTGGCACTCTGTGAAAAACGCGCTTGTCATGCTTGAGCAGTATGGCGTGGAGGATGGCGACGTGGTGGCTGTCCACGACGGGGCGCGCCCGTTGGTACCGGGGGCTGTGATCGCCGACGGATGGGCGAAAGGCGCGGAATGTGGCGCCGCGGTGCCGGTGGTGCCGGTCACCGATTCCCTGCGCCGTTTCGTGGAGGAGGATTCCGTGGCGGTGCCGCGCAAGGAGTATGTGGCGGTGCAGACACCTCAGGTGTTCCGCGCCGACATTATCATAAAGGCTTATAAAAATGAATATTCCGACACCTTCACCGACGATGCTTCGGTGGTGGAGGCCGCGGGATACAAGGTGGCTCTCTTCGCCGGCGCTCCGGAGAATATGAAGATCACCAACCCGATGGATTTTAGAATCGCGGAGGCGTTGCTCGCCGCGGAATAGACAGATAGTGAACCGCTTAGCTAAATCGGATATAAAGTACCTCAAAGGAGTGGGGGAGGCGCGCTCCAAGTTGCTGAAAACGGAGATGGAAATATCCTCCTACCGCGACTTGCTCTACACGTTTCCCTACCGCTATGTGGATCGTAGCCGCTACTATCGCATCTCCGAGTTCGAGGGTGAAATGGCGTATGTACAGGTGCGCGGCAGCTTTGTGGCGTTCGCTGTGGAGGGGGAGGGCGCGCGTAAGCGGTTGAAGGCCCTGTTCACCGATGGCGAGCGTACTATGGAGGTGGTGTGGTTCTCCCGTGTCAGAGAGTTGTCGTCGGCTTATAAGATAGGGGAGACTTACGTCCTCTTCGGAAAACCGACGATATTTCACCACACGTGGAGCATGGCGCATCCCGAAATAGATAAGTTCGACCCCGAGAAGGTGACCTCCGGACTTCGTGGAGTCTATTCCGTGCCCGAGAAAGCGAAAAAGAGGGGATGGACCATGCGTGCCACGCGTAAGTTGGTGCAGACGGTGATTGAGTCCTCCATGTTCGTGTCGTGCCATGAGACTATTCCTGAATCCGTGGTTTCCGCGATGCGGCTTATGCCTTTGCGCGACGCGATTATCAATATGCATTTCCCCACATCCGTGGAGGCCCTCAACAAGGCGAGGGAGAGAATGAAGATTGAAGAGCTGCTGTATGTCCAACTTCATATCCTACGTTATTCGCGGCAACGCAACGACAAAATCCGCGGCTTTGTGTTTCCCAAGGTTGGGAAAGCGTTCATGGATTTTTATAATAATGTTTTGCCCTTTCCGCTCACCGGGGCGCAGAAGCGTGTGATGAAGGAGATTCACGCGGATATGCTCACCGGCAAGCAGATGAACCGTCTGTTGCAGGGGGATGTGGGCAGCGGCAAGACATTGGTCGCGTTCCTGTCGATGCTTCTCGCCGTTGACAACAATGCGCAGGCGTGTATGATGGCTCCCACCGAGATTCTCGCCACGCAGCATTATGAGTCTTTGTCGCAGTGGTGCGAACCGTTGGGCTTGAAGATAGCCCTCCTCAAAGGGAGCACACGCGCCAAGGAACGCCGCGACATACACGCGGCGTTGGAGGATGGCTCGCTTAATATCCTTGTGGGCACCCACGCCCTGATCGAGGATAAAGTGAAGTTTCATAATCTCGGACTCGCCATAATCGACGAACAGCACCGCTTCGGAGTGGCGCAGCGGGCAAAGCTATGGGAGAAGAATCTTATCGCGCCGCACATGCTGGTGATGACAGCCACTCCGATTCCGCGCACTCTCGCCATGACCCTTTACGGGGATCTTGATGTGTCGGTGATTGATGAACTTCCCCCGGGCCGCAAACCCATCACCACCACTCTCGCTTATCAGGAGAATAAGGAGCAGGTCTACCGTGCCATAGGAAGGGAGTTGCAACTGGGGAGGCAGGCTTATATCGTGTATCCCCTCATCAAAGAGAACGAGGCGTTGGATCTTAAGAGCCTGGAGGAGGGGTATGAGAGCATACTCGCCATCTTCGGCAAGTATTTCAAAGTGGTCTATGTACATGGAAAGATGAAGCCGGAGGAGAAGGATGCGCAGATGCAGCTTTTCGCTTCCGGGGAGGCGCGTATCATGGTGGCTACCACAGTGATAGAGGTGGGGGTGAATGTGCCCAACGCCACGGTGATGATGATTGAGAACGCCGAGCGCTTCGGACTTTCGCAGCTGCATCAGTTGCGCGGAAGGGTGGGACGCGGCGGCGACCGCAGCTATTGCATCCTCGTCACTAAACGCCAAATAGCCTCCGACACTCGAAAACGATTACAGCTGATGACGGAGACCACCGATGGTTTCCGCATCGCCGAAGCTGATTTGAAAATGCGCGGTCCCGGCGACATGGAGGGAACACTCCAAAGCGGTTTGGCGTTTAATCTCCGGGTGGCTAATCTCGCCACCGATGGAATCGTGCTCTCCGCGGCGAGGGACGCGGCTATGCGATTGCTCGACAAGTATCCGCAACTCTCCGGAAACCCCGGAGGGGATGTCGACGCGCGCTCTCGCTATGAGATACAATTGTTGGCGGCGGAGCTGGAGCATAGGTTCGGCGGGGAGAAGGATTGGTCGAAGATAAGTTGACCGCTCCGCCTTAGTCTTAAAACACAAAAACAGAGAATATAAAATGAAAGAGAAGCAATTTCTACCATTGGTGAAGGAGAGACTCGGCATCGCCGAGCTTAACGATATGCAGAAGGAGGTTATGGCTACGGCATCCACTCCCGGCGATATCATGCTCCTATCCCCCACCGGCTCCGGTAAAACCCTGGCGTTCACGCTCCCGATGTTGAAATTATTGAAGGAACCTACGGGAAGGGTTCAAGCGGTGGTCATAGCCCCCACACGCGAGCTGGTGATGCAGATTTATGAGATTGTGCGCTCTTTGGCTCAAGGATTTAAGGTGACACCCCTTTATGGCGGACACAACGCCGAGGATGAGAAGAATTCCCTCGCCGCGGTGCCCGACATTATCGTGGCGACACCCGGACGTTTGCTCGACCATTCACAACGAGGCAACATCCATCTTCTCCCGGTGAGGATTGTGATTCTCGACGAGTTCGACAAATCGCTCGAATTGGGTTTTGAGAAGGAGATGAAGAAGCTGATGGACAGGATGAAAAACGTGAGCCGCGTCACCCTCACTTCCGCCACCGATATGCCGACGTTGCCAGATTATATCAAAACCAATAATCTCCGCCGATTCTCATATCTCGCCGCCAACAAGGATTTGAAAGCGCGCATGAGAATCTATCGGGTGGAGAGTTCTGAAAAGGATAAACTTCAGACGTTGCGGCAGTTGCTGCTAAGCATCGTGGAGCATGGCGATGAAAAGACGTTGATTTTTGTGAACTACCGCGAGAGCGCGGAGCGCGTGGCTCAAAGCCTGCATAAGCTTGGTGTCAACGCCGGTCTCTACCATGGAGCGTTGGACCAGCATGACCGTGAGAAAGCGATCACTCTCTTCAACAACGGCACCCGTCCTATCCTTGTGGCGACGGATTTGGCGGCACGCGGTCTCGATATCGAGGAGGTTAAGAATATAGTCCATTACCATCAGCCACTAACCCCCGACGCGTATATCCACCGCAACGGACGCACAGCCCGTGTGGCGGATACCGGAGATGTGTATATCCTTATCGGCCCCGGTGAGGACGTGAAGGAGTTTATCGATTTCGACGGCGATTTCTTCCCCTCTCCGAAGATGGAGAGTATCCCCACTTCCGGTGTGGTATCCGTTTATATCTCCGCCGGGAAGAAGGAGAAGCTTTCACGCGGCGACATTGTCGGATTTTTAGTCAACCAGGGTGGCTATTCCGCCGATGAGATAGGGAAAATAGCCTTGCGCGACCATTATTCCCTCGTGGGTGTCAAGGCGGGAGCGACGAACGCCGACGATGCTGAGCGTGTGGCTATGATGCAGTTGCGGAAAATCAAGGGAGTAAAGCGTAAAATTACCCTTATACGCTGATTCCCACCGATATAATCGCCGAGCTTGGATAGCTTTATTGTGAGGAAGATTGGTGCTAACTGATTGAGTGCTTGTGATATAGTCGTCTGAGTGTAAGCGGATTTGGTTAGTTTTGTAAAATTTAGTAATTTTGCAGTTTAAAATTCGCCCCGTAGAATGGCGTAGAAATAGCTCTACAAGTAAAAATAAGGTAATTAATTATTTAAAGAAAAAAGGTCTATATGAGTAAAGAAAAGAAATTTCTGACGTGCGACGGTAATCAAGCGGCCGCGCATATCAGTTATATGTTTACTGATGTTGCCGCAATTTATCCCATCACCCCTTCATCAACAATGGCGGAGTATGTGGATGATTGGTCGGCAGCCGGACGAAAAAACATCTTTGGCGAAACAGTTCTTGTTCAAGAAATGCAAAGTGAGGCGGGAGCCGCCGGAGCGGTACATGGCTCTTTGCAGGCGGGTGCGTTGACCACCACCTACACCGCGTCTCAAGGTTTGCTCTTGATGATTCCTAACATGTATAAGATTGCCGGCGAGTTGCTTCCATGTGTGTTCCACGTGTCAGCGCGTACGTTGGCTTCGCATTCATTGTGTATCTTCGGCGACCACCAAGACGTGATGTCTACACGCCAGACCGGCTTCGCAATGCTCGCCGAGGGCTCTGTTCAAGAAGTTATGGACCTTGCAGGTGTGGCTCACCTTTCCACTATTAAGAGCCGTGTGCCTTTCGTAAACTTTTTCGATGGTTTCCGCACATCCCATGAGATTCAAAAAATCGAGGCCCTCTCCGAGGATGATCTCGCTCCGCTGATTGACCAAAAAGCCCTTTCGGAGTTCCGCAACCGCGCGTTGAATCCCGACACCCCGGTGGCTCGAGGCATGGCTGAGAACCCCGACACATTCTTCCAACATCGTGAGGCTTGCAACAAATACTATGAGGCGGTGCCCCAGATCGTAGAGGATTATATGAAGGAGATTTCTAAAATCACAGGACGCACATACAACCTCTTTGACTACTATGGCGCCGCCGACGCCGACCGCGTGATCATCGCCATGGGTTCCGTCACAGAGGCTATCCGTGAGACTATCGACTACCTCGCCGCCAAAGGTGAGAAAGTCGGTTTGGTGAGCGTTCACCTTTACCGCCCCTTCTCCGTGCGTCACTTGCTCGGCGCCGTCCCCGCCACTGCGAAACGTATCGCGGTGCTCGACCGCACTAAAGAACCCGGTGCCAACGGAAACCCCTTGTATCTCGATGTCAAAGAGGCTTTCTACGGCAAAGAGAACGCCCCGGAGATTATCGGTGGACGCTACGGCCTTGGTTCCAAAGACACCACTCCCGCGCAAATCCTCGCCGTGTATGAGAACCTTTCTCTCGCCGAGCCTAAAAACAACTTCACAATCGGCATCGTGGATGACGTGACTTTCACTTCTCTTCCCCAACTCCCCGAAATCGCAGTGGGTGGCAAGAGCATCTTCGCCGCTAAGTTCTATGGTCTCGGTGCCGACGGCACTGTGGGCGCCAACAAGAACTCCGTGAAGATTATCGGCGACAACACAAATAAATATTGCCAGGCATACTTCTCCTACGATTCCAAGAAATCGGGCGGTTTCACTTGTTCTCACCTCCGTTTCGGTGATGAGCCTATCCGCAGCACTTATCTTGTGAATACTCCTAACTTCGTGGCATGCCACGTGCAGGCATATCTTCACATGTATGATGTGACCCGCGGTCTCCAGCCCGGCGGTACTTTCCTTCTCAACACTATCTGGGAGGGTGAGGAGTTGGCTAAAAACCTTCCGAATAAAGTAAAACGCTATTTAGCGCAAAACAATATCACTCTTTACTACATCAACGCCACTAAGATCGCTCAAGAGATTGGCTTGGGCAACCGCACCAACACCATCCTTCAATCCGCGTTCTTCCGTATCACCGAGGTTATCCCTGTGGACTTGGCTGTGGAGCAGATGAAGAAATTCATTGTGAAATCCTACGCTAAGAAGGGTCAGAACATCGTTGATATGAACTATCAGGCGGTGGATCGTGGTAACGAGTACCATCAACTCTCGGTGGATCCCGCATGGGCGCAACTCCCCGCTGAGGAACTTCCCAAGCCGGAGGCCCCCGAGTTCATCAGTGACGTGGTGATTCCTATCAACCGTCAGGATGGTGACCTCCTTCCTGTAAGCTCCTTCGTGAGCACCGTGGACGGAACATGGCCGCAAGGCACCGCACGCTATGAGAAACGCGGCGTCGCCGCTTTCGTCCCCGAATGGAAGCCCGACAACTGTATCCAATGCAACAAATGTGCATACGTTTGTCCTCACGCCGCTATCCGTCCGTTCCTTCTCAACGAGGAGGAGATGGCTGCCGCACCTTTCGGTGCCGAGCATACCCTCGACGCTATCGGCAAACCTTTGGCGGGCTTGAAATTCGTTCAGCAAGTTGACGTGCTCGACTGCTTGGGTTGCGGCAACTGCGTGGATGTTTGTCCCGGCAAGAAGGGCGTGAAGGCTCTCGAAATGAAACACCTCGAATCTCAAAAGGGTGAGGCTGAGAATTGGAAGTACGTGGCTGAGAATGTGAAGACCAAACAGAATTTGGTTGATATCCAAGCTAACGTTAAGAACAGCCAGTTCGCCACTCCTATGTTTGAGTTCTCCGGCGCTTGCTCCGGTTGCGGTGAGACTCCCTATGTGAAGCTTATCTCCCAACTCTTCGGCGACCGTCAAATTGTAGCCAACGCCACCGGATGTTCGTCAATCTACTCCGGCTCCATCCCCTCCACTCCTTATTGCGAGAATGAGCAGGGTCATGGTCCGGCATGGGCTAACTCCCTGTTTGAGGACTTCTGTGAATTTGGTTTGGGTATGAACCTTGCCTACGATAAGATGCGTGCGCGTCTTGTGGAGCGTCTCACCGCCATGGCGGAGTGTGAGGAACTCCCCGCGGAGCGTCGTGAGTTGGCTAAAGAGTGGCTTGAGGGTCGTGAGGATGCCGTGAAATCACGCATCGCCGCCGACAAAATCACCGCTATGGCTAAAGAGGGAGCCGCCAAGGGTTGCTCCGAGTGCAAGGAGATGCTTGAACTCGCTCCTTATCTCACCAAACGTAGCCATTGGATTATCGGTGGTGACGGCGCAAGCTATGATATCGGCTACGGTGGTCTCGACCATGTGCTCGCTTCCGGTAAAAATGTGAATATCCTTGTGCTCGACACTGAGGTCTACTCCAACACCGGTGGTCAGGCATCTAAAGCCACTCCAGTGGGGGCTATCGCGAAGTTCGCCGCCGCCGGCAAACGTGTGCGTAAGAAAGACCTTGGTTTGATGATTTCCACATACGGTTATGTCTATGTGGCTCAAATCGCCATGGGTGCCGACAATGCGCAGACTCTCAAGGCTATCCGTGAGGCTGAGGCTTACGACGGTCCTTCGTTGATTATCGCTTACGCTCCTTGCATCAACCATGGTCTGAAAATCGGTATGGGCCACTCCCAAGAGGAGGAACGCCGTGCCGTGGAGTGTGGTTACTGGCAATTGTGGCGCTTCAATCCCGAGAATGAAGCCAAAGGTGAGAATCCTTTCACTCTCGACAGCAAGGAGCCTCAATGGGATAAGTTCTCCGACTTCCTCAAGGGTGAGGTGCGTTTCGCTTCTGTGATGAAACAGTACCCCTCCGAGGCTGAGGAACTTTTCGCCGCCGCTCAAGACAACGCACGCTGGCGCTACAATAACTATCGCCGTCTTGCGCAACAGACTTGGGGAGTGGATCCCGAAAATTCTAAGTAAATAATATTTAGGTATATATCACTATAAGATGGAGGGCCGTGGGTAACTGCGACCCTCTTTTTAATTCAGTGTTTAATGTGTTGGCGGTATAAAATATTGTCAATAGTTTAAAATATTGAATCTTATCAAGCGTTTATAGATTATAATTTTTAAGAAGTAATCATGAAGATGATAATGAAGAATATTATGAAAAAGCTCCACTTGTGGCTCTCCATCCCGGTGGGGTTGTTTATAACTATAGTATGTCTCTCCGGTGCGATATTGGTATTCCGCGATGAGGTGGGTAATGTGTGTGATGCCGATCCCTTTTTCGACACGGTGCTTAAAATTCACCGTTATCTGCTTGTTGCTCCGGCGCAGCGCGGCGACATGACTGTGGGCAAGTTTATTGTTGGCGTGAGTGTGCTTTTGATGGTGTTCATACTTATCAGCGGCATTGTGTATTGGTGGCCTAAGAACCGTAAGGCGTTGGGCGCTATGCTTAAGATTTCATTCACAGGGGGATGGAACAAGTTTTGGCATCAGCTTCATCATGCCGGAGGAATGTATGCTGTGATATTTCTCTTGGTGATGTGTCTCACTGGATTGACATGGTCGTTTAAATGGTATCGTAGTGGTGTCTATTCACTTTTTGGTGAAGGAGAACAGCAGAACAAGGAGATTCTGGCGGCGGCATCCGCTTCCACTACCGAAGTGCAAGGCGGTGTGCTGCAAGGTAATATGGCGAATGTCGCCAACAAAGAACAAGGAGATGCGGCGCAAGGAGAATCGGTAAATGCAGCTTCGACGGATGAACGCGGCAGTGACGCTGTGACATTTCATGGTAGCCATGGTGATGTGGTGGTGCGTCATAATGCTTCCGCTCCCGTGGTATCCGCATCTGCCGCACATGCTGCCGGAGGTGATGTCTCAGTGGCTAAGAAGCGCGATGACCATTCCGGCACCCCTACAAACCTTAAAGGATGGATTTATTGGCTTCATACGGGTAAATGGGGTGGTGTTTTCAGCAAAATCCTATATTTTATCGCCGCTATCATCGGCGCTTCGCTACCTCTCACCGGCTATTACTTTTGGCTAAAACGCAAAAAGTGAACCCTCCCGGTTGCGAAAATGCGGATAAGGTCTCGTTTTCAGCGAATTGAGCGATAGAGATTAGGATATTTCAAAAATTATTTGTTATTTTTGCTGATTGAAATAAAAAGCTAACGCCATGTTGTCAGAACCACGTTATCCGATAGGAATCCAGGACTTTGAGAAATTGCGCTCGTGGAATGCCGTTTATGTAGATAAGACAGATCTTATTTACAAGATGGTATGTGGCTCGACGGCTGTATTCCTCAGCCGTCCGCGCCGTTTCGGCAAGTCGTTGTTGAGCAGCACGCTTAAATACTATTTTGAGGGTCGCCGTGATTTGTTTGAAGGATTGGCTATGGAGGGTCTTGAGAAAGAATGGATTAAGTATCCGGTTCTGCATTTCGACCTTAGTTCCGTTAAAAGCGATGATATTGAGGAAGTGGAGGAGGGACTGTCTCGTCAGCTAAAGCAATATGAGGTTGTTTACGGAGACAATGGGGATAACAAGTCCCTGAGTAGCCGGATGGCGGGGCTCATTTGCCGAGCTAACGCCACGACCGGAAGACAAGTTGTGGTTCTGATAGATGAATATGACACTCCGTTGCTGGAGGTCATGCACGATGATGAAAAAAGGGAGAGGGTGCGTAAACTGCTGCGTAAGTTTTACTCGCCGCTGAAGGAGTGCGACCAATATCTGCGATTTGTGTTTCTGACCGGAATATCGATGTTCTCCCAATTAAGCATCTTCAGCGAGTTGAATAATTTGAAGAATATCACTCGCAATAAGGCATATAATTCCATCTGTGGCATAACCAAGCGGGAATTGATAGACAACTTCCAATATGGCATAGAGAAGATGTCGCGGGAGTTTTCATGCACAACGGAGGAGATGCTGCTGAAGCTTGCGGACAGCTACGACGGTTATCATTTTTGTGAAGATAGCGAGGGCGTGTTTAATCCGTTCAGTTTATTGAATGCTTTCGATGATTTGCGGATAGGCAGTTATTGGTTCGGAAGTGGCACCCCGATATCTTTGATTAATTCGTTGAAGAGGTTTAGACAAGAGGGGAAGTTTAAAATTGAGATGCTTGATTCCCCCAAGCCTGTTTCTCTGTCAAGAATGGAGACTCCCATCGAAATGCAGACGGGTCCAATACCTTTGCTTTACCAGGCCGGATACCTTACGATAAAGGGGTACGACAGGGATACCTCGCAATATATTCTTGGAATCCCCAACTCGGAAGTACGGATGGGGTTGATGCAGAATCTGTTCCCACTATACGCTGAGGTTGACTCCGATGAGGTTGACAACACCACCGCCAACGCCTCCACCGCTTTCCGCAGAGGTGATGTCGATGGTGCGATGCTTCTGTTTCAGTCAATGTTGGCTTCGGTGCCGTTTATGAAGGGTGACAAAGAGATTCTCGCCGACGCACAGAAGACTGAGGCGCACTACCATATACCCTTCTATTTCTTTTTCCGTATGCTCCATAATGAGGTTTATGCTGAGGTGCGCAATGCCGTGGGGGCGAGCGATGTGGTAATCAAAACACCCAAATACATCTACGTTGTTGAGATAAAGATAGACTCCGATGCGGATACCGCCCTTAAGCAGATTGATGATAAGGGCTATGCCACCCCGTATCTCGCCGACGGAAGAAAAATCATAAAACTTGGTGTCAATTTCTCCACTGATACCAGAACCATATCCGAATGGAAACAGAAATAAAAAATAATATTTCTATAAGAGCCATACTCGGCAGATGGATTCTGCCGATTGTATCCGCCGCACTGCTTCTTGCGGCAATTATAACAGAACATTTCATTCAGATTAACCTGTCGCCGGTGATGCGCCTATTCTATTACATTGTGGCGTTCCTCCCCGTGGGTCTCCCTGTATGCCGGGAAGCCATTGAAGAGATGACGCACGGCAACATCTTCAGCGAATTTATGCTGATGACCATCGCCGCCATAGGAGCATTTATCATTGGGGAGTATCCTGAAGCTGTGGCAGTGATGCTCTTTTACACTATCGGGGAGACTCTTCAGGATGCCGCTGTAGACCGCGCTTCACGCAACATTAGCGATATGCTCGATGTACGTCCCGAACGTACCACAGTCATCCGCAACGGCGTGCCTGTGGAGGTTGCTCCTTCCGATGTCCGCGTGGGGGAGACAATTGAACTCAAACCCGGTGAACGTGTTCCTCTCGACGGTACACTGCTTTCCGAGGGTGATGCCGCTATGGACACCTCCGCCCTCACCGGAGAAAGCGTGCCGCGCACTATCCATAATGGTGAGTCCGTTTTAGCGGGCATGATTGTCAGCGGTAAAAATATACAAATTACCGTCACGCGTCCATACGACCAGAGCACCCTGGCACGAATCCTCGCCATGGTGCGCGATGCTTCCGAGCGCAAAGCACCAACCGAATTGTTCATTCGTAAATTCGCACGCATCTACACCCCCATAGTCATAGCCCTTGCCGCCGTCATCACTCTATTGCCCGCCGCGGCTGCCCCACTGATGGGATTCACCTATGACTTTGCCCATTGGCTATATCGCGGTTTGGTGTTTCTTGTGATTTCCTGTCCGTGTGCCTTGGTCATCAGTGTCCCCTTGGGTTACTTCGCCGGCATTGGAGCCGCGTCACGTAGAGGTATACTCTTCAAAGGTAGCAATTATCTTGATGCCATCTGCCGTATTGATACTGTCGCATTCGACAAAACCGGCACGCTCACCAAAGGCCGTTTTGAGGTGTTTAAGATTGATGTGGCATCTGCCACCGATTGTGATAGCTTGCTCAGCCTCGCCATGAGTGTGGAGGCAAAGAGCACACATCCAATCGCACAAGCCGTTGTGGCATACGCCACAGCGCATGGCGCCCGTCCCATAGCCATTACAGATATGAACGAGATTGCCGGACACGGCGTGATTGCAACAACCGCCGACGGACATCGTCTGCTTGTGGGCAACTCGCGACTCATGGCCCGTGAAGGCGTGGCTGTCACCGCCGATTTCAACGACAGTGTCGCGACAGTGGTGCTTTGCGCCATCGATGGGCACTATGCCGGAGCTTTCTTGCTGGCAGATACGCTCAAAGAGGACGCACGCCAAGCCATCACTGACATACATTCTCAAGGTATCACAGAGATACACCTCCTCTCCGGAGACAAGCGCAACATCGTGGATTATATTGCATCAACTCTCGGCATACGATTCGCCAAATCTGAGCTTCTCCCTGAAGATAAAGCGTCATACATCTCCTCGCTCATCAACGACAGACACCGCCGTGTGGCGTTCGTGGGTGACGGCATGAACGACGCACCCGTCTTAGCCACCGCCACCGTTGGCATCGCTATGGGTGGACTTGGAAGCGACGCTGCCATAGAAAGTGCCGATATCGTCATACAAAACGATATGCCTTCACAAGTAGCCACCGCCGTGCGTATCGGTCGCCACACCTCCGGCATAGTCCGCCAAAATATCACCGGAGCCATCGCTGTCAAAGTCATAATCCTCATTGCGGGAGCACTCGGCTTCGCCTCGTTGTGGAGCGCTGTATTCGCCGATGTAGGTGTAGCACTCCTCGCTGTAGCCAATTCTATGAGAATACTCGGTAGGAAATAGACCTCAATATTCCGATATCCAACCAGTTATGGTATTCATCTGACTATGACCACCGCTCCGGCGGAATGGGCCACTTGCATGGGTGAATACTGCGATTGGATGGTAGCGATGCCGAGGGAGAAAGTGCCGGCATGAGTCACATAGCAATCATAGCTGATCACGTGGGTGCCCTTGCTTAGGAATGGAATGAAAATATTGGTTTGTGCCGTGCGTGGCTCCATATACATCCACAGACCCTCTTGATAGGTGTTCTCCGGAAGCTGTTTTATCACATTCACGGCAGCCACACGTTCATCGGTAATCGCCACATAATCCATGTCTCTATTCGCTGTGATGGTGAGCATAACCCTCACCCTGTCGCCCACATGGAAGCTCTCCGTACGCTCCGCACGCAATCCTTCGGTGGTCTCATGAAGAATGAAGAGGGATTTGCTTATCGAAAGATCATCCACCGATGCTTGTTTCACATCCTCCATAGGTTGGATATATTGAGCCATCACACCTCCCCATGCCGGATGAACTCCATATTTCTTGACGACTAACTCCGCCTCGGAAGCACTTTCAGCATTAAGCTGAATGGAGAACTCTCCCGTCAGCAAATCACGCTTGGAGGGCTGTAAAGGTTTGCCGTTAATGGTCAATACGGAGGGGTTGGAAGCCATTGTCCAATCAGCGCCTGACGATAGTATGGCGTATATAATCTCCGAAATATTGCGGTCGCATCCCCAATCTTCGGTTTGACGTTGCACGATAAGCCATTGTCGCAACTGATTCACACATTCCGATTCCGGCTGCACCTCGGCGAACGCTTCCAAAACTTGCGTGGTGGAGATGAGCTTGTTCCATCCTCCAAAAGAGGAATCCAGATTGTCGTACCACATACCGCGGGTAGGGGAGACGAGGGCACGCTCTTTCAATGAACGTAATATATCCGCGGCGGTGGCTCCATCGCCGTCACGGTGCAGGAATATCGCGGCGGTGGCGGCATTATAAACGGAGAAGTCGCGCCACTCTTTGGCTATTCTCTTCGCCACTGATTTATGGTAGGCTGAATATCGGGAATCCTCGGCATAATTGAAGAATGACCGTATGTAAAGATAGGACAAGTCATAGCTTGCTGTTGTAGTTATCTTATAGCCGGCTGCTGTTTTATCGCTCTCATACATCTCCGCCATCTTCGCATCGCAATATTTCACCGCTTTACGCAACATCGCGTCAATCTCTTCCGATTCTTGAAGGACGCTCATGGACTTCAACATTCCGAAATATAGCAAAACTGTGGTGGTCATGTAAATTGACGGTTCCCCATTGGGGAACCACGAAAAACCACCATCGGAGTGTTGCAATGATTTAATCTTTTCAAGCAATGAGTTTTGCGCCTCTATGGCTTTGTCGGAGTCCAATAGTTCTGATATTTTGGAAATACGCATAGTCTCCGCGGCGGCGTTGCGCGTCCATATTGTTGAAGTTAAAGCCAATATTTTCAATTTCTCATCCCTCTGCAAGGATGACAATGCGCTCCCGTCGTCCATCGTTGCGAGGATTTTTACCGCATCAGCCACTTGGGGAAACTTCTTGACCAGTCCGGCAGCCAACGCATTGCCGTAATACCTATAAATCAATGTGCATAGATTGTCGGAATCTCCGCTGACAATATCCGGCAATGCCGTGACGCAATACCATACGGGATTGTCGCAATATTGTAAAGTCACATCGGCATCATTGTTGAACTTGGGAAGCTTGGTGACGTACTCGTTTTGATTGGCGGACATATAGAATGGCTCGGCTTCAAACACCGGTGACGATGATGGAAGAATTGATATTGTCGTCTGTTCCCCATCGGAGAAGTTGTCGGAGAGAGCCTTCACCCTGATTCCGAGCATCTGTTCATTGCTTGGTGTGGTGAAAGAGATTCTCACCACCTCCGAGGCTCCGGCATCCATCCTCACAGCGTTGAAGTAGCGTGATTCAAGCACCATATCAGTCACCGGATCGAACACCTCCATCACTGCTCCCACCTCAGTTTCCGCACCGCTATTGTTGAATATAGTGGCGCACAGGGTGACTTCATCGTTGGTGCGCAGAAAACGTGGCGAGGAAAGCTTCACCATCACAGGTTTTGATGCCACCGTCTCCATCACTTTCATCACGGAATGGAGCGAGCTGTCGTAACCGAGGATCTGTAGTTGCCATGTTGTGTTGAAATCAGGAACCTCAAACTGCACCGACAAATTACCGTCGGTGTCGGTGGACAAGTTCGGTTGGAAGAATGCCAATGGCAGCTCATCCGAACGAAAGACCATCTTCTCTGTGTCTGTGCCATCATCGTTCCCACCATTTGATTCCGAGACCATTTCAGCTCCATCAAAATCATCCGTTTCACATTCATCCAATTCGCTGTCACTTGTCACAGCCCCATTTATAGACATCGCTTTCATATTTCCCGAAGGTGCGGAAGCGCAGTATATCCGTGATTTCATCATTGCGAAGCGCGACACTACAGTATAGCCGTAGCCATAGTAATTCAGTTCCGGGAGTCTCTCCGCTTCCGTGGTGGAATTAAATGCGCCCACAGGCTCATTTATGCCAATGGAGTTGTAATAACCCTGTATTATGTTAACGGTCAGTGGATTATACCAATGCAGCATATTCTCTGGAGTGAACGACCATTGGAATGGACGAATTGCGTTTAAAGCCTTATTGCTCATTACCGCCATCACAGGTATATTGGCTGCCGCCACACCGGCGTATTTGAATTTAAAATTCCATATCTCTTTATCTCCGGGGCGGATTTTATCGCGGAAGGATGCCACAACAACCTCCATGCGGTCATTTATCGTGTATGGTTTCACGCACACTGTCCTCACCGAAGGCTCACCGTCGCGCATGGCTGAGAATGTGACCCATGTGCGTGAGTTGGAATCGGGTGCCGGCACTGCCACTTTTGCCACAGCGTTATCCACACGTATCCATTTCCTGCTTACTACGGATGTGTCGTTAGCCACTTCGCAGAGAATCCAACTGTCTGGATATGATGAACCCACGTAAACCTCCACGGTGGAGCTGTTTTTATGCGCCACATAATTATCTTTGGGCAACCATAGGGGTGTGCGGTATGGTGGTGTGGTGTCTTTATCACGCCATACTACTATCCCTGTCTCAGCTCTCGCGGTATGCTTAGTCGCCCCGTCATTGAAGCTGAAAATGAATTTATAATTTGCTGAAGGAAGTGTGTTGAGATCGTAATTGAACGCCGGGGCGGTGAAATCACCATCAGCCACCAACTCCTTAGTCTCCATATTTCTCACTTCGTAATGAAGCGGTGCGTTAACCTCTTTTCCTACCGAGTCATAGAGCTTTACGCTGAATGTTTTAGGTGCCTCGACTGTGTTCGCCAACGTGGGCATGGAGGGGAAGATGCCATATTTTGTGTTGAAATTAAAGAATACGGATTCAGAGGATTCTGTTTCTCCATCTTTTGCGGTGACATTGGCACTCATGGCATAGACGGCGTCCGCATATTTAGTGCCTACCATCGCTTTGGTGGAGAGTGTAAGCTCGAATGCTCCATTCTTATCGGTTGTGACTTCACGGGTGTAGGACTCCGTGCCGCCACCTCCATAGAAACGCCACCATAAAAATCTATATTCCAAGTAGTTGATTTTTATCTTAACTGTGGCGTCAGCCACAGGCATGGCGCTATATGTGGTGGCTTTACCGCGGACAACTATGTCATTCCCTACCTTAAAGTCCTTCATATCCCCCAATTCCAGCTGAACGAAGAATGTGGGTGCTTTATATTCCGCCACGGTGATGGTGGCAGTGGATAGAGAGATTAGTTTGGCCCCATTTTTTTTATATAGCACAAGGCGATAGTCGCCGAGTACGCCGGTGTCTGGAATTTCAAAAGATGCTGAGAAACGCCCGTCGGCATCTGTGGTGACATCGCAGACGGCACGCTTTTCTCGGTTCACGTCAAGGAGATGCACTTGAAAGTCTGTGCTTTTCAACGTTGTGAGTCTATTGTCGTGAAGCTTCGCATACGCTACGCCGGAGAAATGTATGGTATCGCCGGGGTGATAGAGTGCCAAATCAGTGAACAGAGCTCCGGAAATATCCGATTCTTTGTAGTGGTTGGAATATATGCTACATTCTGTGGAGATGGTGTCTCCATCTTTGGTAATCACAGCTTTGCAATGGCGGTCGTATGTGATGGTTACGGCTCCATCATTATCGCTGACTCCGCGTCCCACAACCTCTTTATGATTGTAATCATCCCTACGGAATTTTACCTCCGCATCTTTGATTGGCATTTGGTTCACCGACGACACCACATAAAGTCTATTGCATGAATTGTCTCGGCGGTTGGCGGAGATAATCGCTGATAGACCTGTGACTTGAATAAGCGGTGCATTGCGCCGGTTTTTCTTGTATTCATCGGGAACGCCTTCGAAATTGGGCGTTGTGGCGGGTACGACTGCGTATTCTCCGATAGGCTGCGCAGGAAAACTTATAGTGCGTTCCTCGGTGAATGGAACGGCGGCATCGTATGCGAGATGCAAAGTGTCGACAATCTTGCCGCTCATCACCTGTGTGAAAGTCGTCTTATTACCATCAGCATTATTCACCACCTTTACCAACAATAGATATAGTGAAGGGTAGTTGTTGTTCTCCACTCTCAGTTCAATGGGTTTCTCTGCCACAGCTTTTGTGGGGAATGTGACATTCGCCCGGCATCGGGTGATTACCGACAATATGCCACACAATTCCTCGGAATAGTCAGCATCGGGGAAGCGGCCCAGGGCATCGTTGGCGTAAATATAATACTCCTTTAACCTTTTTTCTTTCTTGTCATCGGATGCTTGATCATAGCCTGACTCCTCAATAAGGTCATCATCAAAGCTGTCATCATCGTAAATCTCGGAATCATACCATGATGTGGAATTGATGGAGGAATACATAGCACGTATTATGCCGATGCGATAGGGTGAATCGCTCAGCATATCGGCGTACCGCTTCAAATAAAAGTAACGGTCTTCGTATGGTAGATTTTCGGCTCTGTTTATCACGTCCACCGAAAGGGGCGCCGGCTCATCCTTATGTAGTTCCATAAGTGTGCCGTAAATAGCTGTGGAAGTGATGTTTTTGGATGATGATGTTTCTTCGTCAGTCTTTTTGTCGAATGGTATCACCTTCGCATCGGAGCTGTCGTTATATGACGAGAGGATTCTCAGTGCGCGATAAGCCAGAAGTTCATAAACCGAGGGATAATAGGTTTGTTGTTTCTCCGAGAGATTTTCAAGTAGGGGCTGTATCTCCGCGATAGGCACGTTACGTAGAGCGGTGGGGGAGTCAAGCGATTTTTTCAGAAGTTCGCGCACTTTGACATCAAACACTTTCCCATCCCATTCGGAGATGGACTCGGGAATATTCTCCATATCGACCACTCTCGAGGAGAAGAAATATGATGAGGATTCTCTGTATGTGTCGAGAATCTCCGCCTCCACGGAGTAAACTATCTGTTTATAAGGGGAGGGTAGGTCTTTTGCTGTCTCCTCGCAAAGGCGCACACGAGAGTCAACGTTTGCTTCAGAGAGTTGGGCATCGGCGAGGGTGATTTGTATCAGTGCCTTCACCGTTGTTTCGTAGTTTTTGCTTTTCTTGGATGAGGCAAGAGCTTTTTCTGCGTTGGCAATCACCGTCTTTGGATATGCGAAGTCGGGAGTGGTAAATGAATTTTCCATTTTCGGTATATGTTTATGTTTTTTAGCCGCGGCATACGCCGCTACGGCTGTTATCAGAATCAAGAATAGTGGCAACAAATATTTTGCCAAATATAAGTTTTTCATCTCGTTGTGGGGTTTGGTTGAATTAAAAAAGGTCGTTTCCATCTCCGGAAACGACCTCAACTTATATCATTCAGAACTCGGAGCTCCACTCTCACTCAGACTTGCTCTTCTTGCGTGACTCACGCATTTTCACAAGTCTCTCACGGAATTTGTTTTCCGCTTCTTTCATTTTAAAGAGTTGCTTCTGGGAAAGGAATGCGCCGAATTTTTCACTATATTTTTTTTCAAGGGCTACCTCCTCTTCACGTGCTTTAGCCACAGTTTCCGATGCCACGCGGTAGTCTTCATCGGTAGCTTTGGGTCCTAATGTTTTCAATCGTTTTTCGGCGCTATGTGCTTTTTTCAGCACCACTTGGCGTTCATCGCATAGTTGGTTGTAGAGAGCCGTGAACTTTTGTTCCTGGTTCTCTTGCAATTCAATCTCCTGGGCTATGAATTTCATCCTAAATTCACGCATTTCTTTGCGCCATTCATCCCGCGACTGTGTTTTCTTCTGTTGGGCGTAGATTCCCACCGCCGGGATAATGGCTAACATCATCACAAGTATTATCGTGCGTAGCTTCATTGTAGTAATTTTTTATTATACCTTTAAGGGGAGCATGGTTGCTCCGGATAGAATTTTTAAGTTTATGGAAGTGAGATGTCGGCATACTGATCCTCAAAGTCGTAGTCGAAGTCCTCCTCAAATTCAGAGAAATCGGCATACGCTTCATGTAGGTCTGTTTCCAGTTCATAGTCCGACTTTACGGAACCTTGAAGATTCTCTGCCATTTTGAACTCGGAGTAGACGTTGTCGTCCTCCTGCACAGCCTGTGCCACCTGTTCCGGCATATTGTCGAGCGAGATTTTAGGGATGTCGCCCATCATCGTGAACATCTTAAGCATACACCAGATGCCGGCGAACATCGCGGCGAGGTAGACGTATGGACGGATTTTCACCCATCGTGTGACGGGAACCGGAGGCTCTTCGCGCGGCAGCTCACCTTTGGAGGCAGAGATTTTCTTATATATCTCGTCGAAATATCCATCGGGGACTCTGTAGCCGGGGTCTCTTCCGAATTTTGACAATAATTTTTCTTCCGCTTTCATCTTTATACAAGCCATTTTAGTGCTTTACATCTCTTTGACACGTATCACTATGAAAGGTTTAATCCCATAATAGAAATTTTGACATATTATGGAAATCAAGGAAATACCTTTGCTTTTTTTGAAATCAAAGAAAATCCTTTGCTTTTTTATTGAAAGCATTATCTTTGTATCACCCATACGATTTGGAAAGCGGTCCTTTTAGGAGGGCGCTAATTTACACAGGATCCACGTCATAGTATAGTTGAGTGCTTTTCATGCGTGGGTCATGAGCCATTTGCTCAAAGACTTGGGCGAGAAGCGCTTTGACTTTCATCATTGATGCGTTCGCTTCCACTTTCAGCATCACCGTTTGGAGGAAATATGTGGCGATGCGTCCCACGGAGGGCTTGCATGGGCCCATCACCCGTTCTCCGAAAATCTGACGTAGACGTGTGGCGTACTCCGCCGCCACTTGCCGCACTATGTGTTCATCCTTGTTTTTTAGATACATTACTATGATTTTGGTGAATGGAGGATAGTGGTATGTGGCGCGTTCATTGATTTCGTAGTTGTAGTAGCCCATATAGTCGTGGGTGGTGATATAGTTGAACAACGGATTCTCCGGGTCGGTGGTTTGGATTATCACTTCCCCTTTCTCATCGCGTCGTCCGGCGCGTCCAGCCACCTGTACCATCATGTTGAACGCGCGCTCGTGGGCACGGAAGTCCGGATAATGGAGCATTGTGTCGGCGTTCATAACCCCCACGATCTTCACTTTCTCGAAATCCAGACCTTTGCTCACCATCTGAGTGCCTATGAGTATGTCTGTTTTATGCGATGCGAACTCCTCAATAAGCTGTTGGTAGGAGTCTTTGTTGCGTGTGGTGTCGAGGTCCATGCGCGCCACTTTCGCATCGGGGAAATTGGTTTGAACATCCTCGGCGATACGTTCGGTGCCGAAACCATAGGTCTCAATGCTGTTTTGTCCACACGCCGGACATAGCGTGGGGAGGGATATCGTGTAGCCGCAGTAGTGGCATGTGAGTTGGTTTATACCTTTGTGGTAGACCATTGACACATCACAATTTTGGCATTTTGGTTGCCATCCGCACTCCTTGCATACCACCATAGGTGCGAAACCGCGGCGGTTTTGGAACATTATCGCTTGCCATCCATCTCTTAATGCTTTGGTGGTGGAATAGGAGAGCACCGATGATATGATGCCGTGGCTAAGACGTTTTTTATGTTCATTGCGCATATCCACCACATCCACTTTCGGGAGCATCGCACCTTGATAACGTTGTGTCAGTTCCACCAATCCGTATTTGCCGGTGGTGGCTTTATAGTATGTCTCTATCGAGGGTGTGGCGCTTCCCAGCAGCACTTTCGCTTTATGCATGGTCGCAAGGACTATGGCGGTGTCGCGTGCGTTGTAGCGCGGAGCAGGGTCGTACTGCTTATAGCTTGCCTCGTGCTCTTCATCCACTATCACCACTCCCAAATGTGCGAATGGAAGAAACACCGACGACCTCGCCCCGAGGATCACCATCGGGGCGTGTGTCTCCAAAATCTTATTCCATATATCCACGCGCTCATTGTCGGAGAATTTGGAATGATACACCACCAATCTGTTGCCGAAGATGGTGCGCAGACGATTGGTGAGTTGCGTGGTGAGGCTTATCTCCGGCACGAGGTATAGGGCTTGATCCCCCTTGGCGAGCGCGGCGGCTATCGCACGACAGTAGATTTCCGTTTTCCCACTTCCGGTCACTCCGCGGAGAAGCACTACGTCGCGCTCTTTCCATAATTCTTTTATTTTGTCGTAGGTTTGCTCTTGCAGTTGTGTGAGCGGATTGCAGTGTATGTCGGCTGCGACATTGTCGTAGTTAAAACGGTTCACTCTCCGCTGCACCACTTCCACAATATCTTTATCTACAAGACCTTTGAGTATCGCCGGGGAGAATTCTCCATTTTTCAAGAGTTCAGCTTTCTCCACATATCCGTCGTGTGATTTGCCCACCTGCTCAAGAATGGAGATCAGCATACGCTCCTGGCGTAGCGAGCGGTGTACTTTGTCGAACATGGCGTGGAGCACTTCGTCATCCTTTATGCCGCATTTAAGCCTTACGAAGCTTACTTTTTTAGGACGGTATCTGTCGGTGAGGGCTTCATCGGTGATTACCACCCCCTTTTCTATGAGGTCGTTTAGCGTCGATATAAATCGTTTTGATGTGTGGTCGGCGTTCTCAATCTCCGAGAGACGCACCCTTTTCTGATGCTCTAATTGCATCATTAGTAATGTCTCATTGTCGGAGAACTCCTCCGAGGTGAGGTCATATTCTTTGTTTAGGCTTATGTATGATTCGCTTTCGATTTTCAATCCCGACGGGATTGCCGCTTTGTAAGTCTCTCCCACGGTACATAGGTAATAGTCCGAAATCCATTGCCACAGTTTGAACTGAGGGTACCGGATAATAGGATTTGCGTCAAGCACCATAAGAATGGGCTTGACGCTATAACCTTGCGGCGGGGTGGTGTGCATGGAGGTGACTATGCCGGTGTAGTGTTTCTTACGTCCGAACTGCACGTATACACGCGCTCCGTGTTCTATGGACGGAATCATCTCCTCCGGCACCTCGTATGTGAATGTGCCCCGCAGCGGTAGTGGTAGAATTACTTCAGCGAATGTTGCCATCGGTTAGAATAGGTAAGTGAGACCTACTTTCCATCCTCTTGAGCGTGCGCTGAAATTGTCGAGTTTCAAAGTGCGTGTCTCGTAGGTCATACCCCAGCAGTAACCCGCTGAGATTTGGTAGTGGCGTAGAATCTCGGCACCGATGCCGCATTGCAACATCACGCATCCTCCTGAGTATTCAAGTGCTTTCACATCGCTGTGAGCCACCGTCAGCGAGAATATGGGACCGCCATATACAAACGGGGCTATTTTCTCCTCCACTCCGTTCAGTCGAGTGTATTTAAAACGTAGGTTGATAGGAACTTGGATAGTGTGGAGATAGCTTTGCTCGTTGCCGAACCCATCGGCAGCCCATACCTCTTTCTCACCCAGGTGGAGTTTAGCTCCGTGCATGTCGTATTGCAGACCGAAATCCATGCCGATGCCGATGCCGGGGAACATAATCTCACTGACAACGCCGGCGTTAAACCCTACGGATTGGTCCACGGAGATAAGCTTTTGCTTAAACTTATAGGTGGAGAAATTGGTGCCCACGGTGGGACCCCAACGGAACTGGGAGAAAGCGGGGAAGATGCATGCCACGAGTAGGAGTGTGGCAAGAAGACGTTTCTGAAGTTTCATTAATAGTAAAAAATTGGTTTTGGATATTAGCGGCAGAACCCGTGGGGGTTCCGCCGCATGTCCCTAAGAAAGGGTGTTTCTTTGCTTAGAATAAGTAAGCCGCGGAGATGGTCCAGTAGTTGTTTTTCACCTTGATATCCTCTACGAGGTTGAGGTTGGTGACTTTCTCGGCGATATTGTTGATGCCGAACGCGTATCCCACTCCGATTTGAAGGTGTTTCACAAGCTCAACGCCCACGCCCACGTTCCATGCCATTTGCACGGATTTTGTTTTGAGGTAGCTCTCGTCGCCGCCAAGTTTGAAGGCGAATGTGGGACCTGTGAACACGTACGGAGATACGATGTCGGTCACAGCGGGGATTGAGAATTTGTATTTAAGATTGATAGGAATTTCAAAGAAGTTTTTTGCTGTTTCGGTGTCTTTGAAATAGTTGGTCACGCCACTTACGATATCGGTGACGGTGTTTACAGCGGAGCTTGTGCTCTCCACTTGTGAGTTCAGGCGTGTGTACATCAGAGAGGCGTCCACACCGATGCCGATTACGGGTACGGTGAACTCCGCCATCACACCTCCGGTGAAGCCGCAGCGGTTGGAGGATTCAAAGGCGTTCTCGTAGTTCTCAAGGTGCAGATTGTTGATGTTCATTCCCACTTTCACACCGAAGCGGAACTGAGCATTGGCGGCACCGGCGAAGAGCGCCACTAACAACGCCACGAGGGCAAATCGTCTGTAATTTTTCATTTTTCTGTTTAGTTTTGTTCCTTTTTAATGCTCATAAGCTGAGTAGGGTTTCCTCTTACAAGTCACTTTATTCTGCAAAGTTAATGTTTTTATTTTATTTTTACGCTTCAAATTAGTAATTTTGCACTTATGGAAGAGAATACAACGAATATGGTGGGCCGCCCCGCCGAATCCATGGAGGCGAAAGAGGCCCGCGTCATACAGAAAGCAATAGAATTGCTACGCACCGTTTTTGACCCTGAAATCCCTGTCAACGTATATGACTTGGGGCTTATTTATAAGATAGATTTTGATCCCACCGACGAGACATTGCACGTGGATATGACCCTCACCGCGCCATCATGCCCCGCCGCTGATTTTATTTTGGAGGATGTGCGCCAGAAGCTTATGGGCATAGAAGGCCCTAAGGCGGTGGATTTGCGCTTGGTGTTTGAACCGGAGTGGGACCGCGACATGATGAGCGAAGAGGCTAAATTGGAACTCGGTTTTCTTTAGATCGTCACTCATGATTCCGCACGATAAGATATATTTTATTTCCGATCTCCACTTGGGGGCGGGATATACCAACCGCAGTCGTGAGATAGAGCGTCATGTGGTGCGTTTTCTTGATTCCATCAAGGAGAGCGCGTCGCGGCTTTATCTTGTGGGTGATATTTTGGATTATTGGTATGAGTACCGCTATGTGGTGCCGCGTGGGTTTGTCCGCTTTTTCGGTAAGTTGGCTGAATTGGCTGATTCCGGTGTCGAAATCACATGGCTCACCGGGAATCATGATATATGGATTTTCGATTATCTTCCCAATGAATTGGGGATAAGGGTTGTGGATGGATTTGTGATGGATCGAATGCAGGGAAAGATGCTCTATATTGCCCATGGCGACCGAATAGGTGATGCCAAATGGTCGTTCCGTATGATTCAGTCGCTGTTCCGCAGTAAGTTGTGTCAGTGGCTCTTTTCGGGCATCCATCCACGTTGGACGGTGCCGTTCGCCCACCGCTGGAGTGGCTCCAGTCGTGATGTCGCGGCGATGGGAAGAGTGAATGAGCAGTGCCGTAACGATGCTTTGCGTAGGCTCACCGCCATCTGTGGCTCATTAAAGAAACGCTATCCCGAGGTGGATTACTTCATTATGGGACATTACCATATCCTTGCTAAGGAACCTGTGGAGTCAGGGGCTGAGCTTGTGATGCTCGGCGATTGGCTCACCCAATTCACCTATGCGGAGATGGAGAATGGCATAATTGTCACCAAAATTTTTCCTTTTCAGTCATAAAAAGCGATATTGAGAACTAAAATTTGGTTCATAAATATGTTTAACAACATGTTTTGCAAAAAATATCGAAAAAAGTTTGGTGGGATTAGGAATAACTTGCTAACTTTGCAGCGAACCTAAAGCAATCTTTTTTTACCTTAAGATTTTTACCTGTAGAACTTATTGAAGGGAGCGACCGTGGTGGTTATCTCCCTTTTTTTTGTCCTTTTCGTTCGCAAAACTTTTTTAGATGAAAAGATATTACTACCTTTGTCTCGTTTCCGTGGCGATGAGCGGCGGCGGCACCGGAGGCTGTGCCCTTAGTTTCGTGTCGGAAGAACAGTTTGTGTAAGAAAATCGAAAAAGTATAGAGTAATGTCGTATCAAGCACCGATAGACGAGAGTCAGCTGATAGCCGATTTGCAGAATCCATTGAAGGCCTCCGGGGCGTTCGATGCGATGATGTGTCGCTATGGTGAGAAAATCTATTGGCAGATACGTAAGATGGTGGTAGACCATGAGGATGCCTCCGATCTCTTGCAGAACGTTTTTTTGAAGGCGTGGAACTCCCTCAAGAGTTTCCGCGGAGATGCCAAAATCTCCACATGGCTATACAAAATAGCCGTAAATGAATCCATCAATTTCATCAATAAGGAGAAGCAGAAAGCGATGATGGCTCCGCAGGAGGGTGATGAGTTTCTCTTGGCGAATGTGGAGGCGGACACATGGTTTGATGGGGATGAGGCGAAGGTGATGCTGCTTAAGGCTGTGGCTAATCTCCCGGAGAAACAGCGCCTGGTGTTTAATATGCGATACTTCGATGAAATGAAGTATGAGGAGATCTCGGAGGTGCTCGGCACATCCGTAGGCGCACTTAAAGCGTCATACCACCATGCCGTGAAGAAGATTGAGGAGAGTCTCCTGTAGGATCCTGAGAGGGAGACGCATCCAATGCCGTGGAGACGTAGTCCGAAATATGGTGCAAAAAATATAGCGAAGGAAATATAGTGCAAAAAAATAGAGTAAGCTGATTTCTCAATTGGCTTACTCTACGTGTTTTACATAATACTTTTTCGAACTAACCTAACATCATGAAACGAATTGTTGTTTTACCGATAAACACCGAATAGGAAAAAAAAGTTGCAAATTATCTAAAGTTTAACAAAATTTTAGCTATATATCAAATTCTGTTAATCGTAAATTTTTACTGTCAACTGCCGTTACTACGCGAAAAATTGCTACCTTTGTCGCATAATAAAACTAAGCTTATAAAAAAACACAATATACAATGGAAACCTCTGAACTTTTAGCCATAGATAGAGAGCATATATGGCATCCCTATACCTCAACTATAGATCCGCTGCCCGTGTTCCCGGTGGAACGCGCCGACGGTGTGGTGATAACCCTCAAGGATGGTACCCAATTGATCGATGGAATGTCATCGTGGTGGGCTGCGGTGCATGGATACAATAATCCCGTGCTTAATGAGGCGGCGACGCGCCAGCTCTCGAAGATGAGCCATGTGATGTTCGGCGGTTTCACCCATGAGCCGGCTGTGGAGTTATGCTCCAAGCTCCTCAAGATACTCCCTTCGGGGCTTGACAAAATTTTCCTTGCCGACAGCGGCTCCGTGGCTGTGGAGGTAGCGTTGAAGATGGCTATCCAATATTGGCAGTCTAAAGGCAAGTCGGGAAAGACGGCGTTTGCCACCATCCGCAGCGGATACCATGGCGACACGTGGCATGCCATGTCGGTGTGTGACCCCGTCACGGGAATGCATGGACTCTTCAGCGGCTCGCTTCCGGTGCAGTATTTCCTTCCTCAGCCTCCGGTGAAATTCCATGAGCCATGGCGCGAGGATGCGATAAATCCTTTGAAAGACCTCTTAGAGAAGAATCATGATAAAATCGCCGCGCTTATTCTTGAACCTGTGGTGCAGGGTGCCGGCGGCATGTATTTCTATTCGCCCCAATATCTTGTGGAGGCGCGCAGACTTTGCGAGGAGTATGGCGTTCTGCTTATTTTCGATGAGATAGCCACCGGGTTTGGAAGAACTGGAAAGCTCTTCGCGTGGGAGCACGCCGGGGTCAAACCCGACATTATGTGTATCGGTAAGGCGTTGACCGGCGGATATATGACTCTTTCGGCGTCTATCACCACAAAGTCAATCGCCGACACGATTTGCGGCGGAGAGGCGGGATGCTTCATGCATGGTCCCACGTTCATGGGTAATCCCTTGGCGTGCGCCGTGGCATCGGCATCGGTGTCGCTCCTTTTGGAGAGTGACTGGCAAGGCACTGTGGCGTGGATAGAACGCCAGCTGAAAGAGCAACTCGCCCCGGCGGCACGTCTCAAAAGTGTGGCTGAGGTGAGAGTCCTCGGAGCCATAGGCGTGATCGAGATGAAAGAGCCTGTATGCATGGCGCACTTGCAGGAGCAGTTCGTGAAAAAGGGTATTTGGGTACGTCCTTTCGGCAATTTGGTTTATCTGATGCCTCCGTTTGTGATTAAGCCGGAACAACTCACAAAACTCACATCCACACTTATTGAAATATTGACTGAGAATGAGGGATTATAAAGGCATATTGTCCTCTCTCAGCGACAGTGGGAACCTGCGTCAGCTTCCAGAGGTGACGCATCGTGGAAACTACATAGAGTGCGACGGAACCTTGATGGTCAATCTCTCCTCCAATGATTATTTGGGATTGGCGGCGCGTGAGGATTTGGTGCGTGAGTTTATGGCCTCGCGTCCCTACGGGCGTTATCCGCTGTCGTCGTCATCATCTCGTTTGCTCACCGGCAATTTCACCATATATCTTGAGCTGGAGAATTTGCTGGCGCGTAGCTTCGGACGTGAAGCGGCTTTGGTGTTTAATAGCGGTTATCACGCCAACACAGGCATCCTCCCGGCTCTCGCAGATAAGAAAAGTGTGATTATTGCCGACAAGCTTGTACACGCAAGCATAATCGACGGTATAAAACTCAGCGGAGTGGCGTTTCATCGTTACCGCCATAATGATTATCGTGACTTGCGGCGTTTGGTGGAGGCCAACGTCTCGTATGATCAGATTTTCATTGTGACGGAGAGTGTGTTCAGTATGGATGGAGACATAGCGGATTTGCCATATTTGGTGGATTTGAAGCGGGAGTATCCCAACATACTGCTTTATGTGGATGAGGCTCATGCCGTGGGTGTGCGTGGAGAGCGTGGATTGGGACTCGCTGAAGAGACCGGCTGCATCAAGGATATAGATATTCTTGTGGGCACGTTTGGAAAGGCGTTGGCGTCGATGGGTGCTTACGTAGTCTGCGACAAATGTGTGAGGGAATTTCTTGTGAATACTATGCGTCCTCTGATTTTCAGCACGGCGCTCCCACCGATGCAGATGGCGTGGACGAAGTTCGTTTTTGAAAGATTGCCGGAGTTCGGGCGTGAACGTGAGGCGTTGGCGCGTAGTAGCGTCATGTTGCGTGAGGCTTTGCAAGGAAAGGGGGGCGAGCGTTCGCAAAGTCATATTGTCCCATTTATTGTGGGTGACAGCGCGGATTGTGTCCTTACCGCGGAAATGCTGCGCCGCAAGGGATTTTATTGTCTGCCGGTGCGTCCTCCGACGGTTCCCCGGGGCACTTCGCGTATACGCTTCTCTCTCACCGCCTCCACTCCCGACAATGAGGTGGCGCGCTTGTTGGAGTGCGTTGCGTCCTTTAATACTCATGAATCATAGATATGCAGATAAAGTACATAAACAGGAGAAATAATCCACGTCTGATCCTTTTTTTCGCCGGATGGTCTGCTGTGCCGGAATGTGTGGCGGATTTGACTATTCCGGAGGGGTGTGATTTTTGCGTGTGCTACGATTATCGTAATATGGATTTTGTGTTGGATGCCGCGCCGTACAAGGGGATTGCGGTGGTGGCATGGTCGCTGGGAGTGATGGTCGCTGATATGGTGTTGCCGTCCCTCTCCGCTCTGGTGACGCGCTGTGTGGCAGTCAACGGCACCCTTAATCCTGTGGATGACATGGAGGGTATCCCTACGGCTATATTTGAAGCCACAATGTCGAATGTCACTGACGATGGCATGATGCGCTTCAATCGACGGATGTGCGGTAAATCCCTGATGAAATGGTACGATTCCCTCCCTAAACGTCCTGTGGAGTCGCTGTCGGCGGAGTTGAACGCTTTGTATGCCGCGGCTATGAGCCGGGAAGCTCCATCTTCGATGTTGTGGAGCAAAGCGTTTATTTCCAATAGGGATATGATATTCCCTCCGGAAAATATGATGCGCTCGTGGAATAGTTTGGGTGTCGCTACGGAATGTGTTGACGCTCCACATTTCCCTTTTAATATATGGAACTCATGGACAGAGATACTCAAGTAGGGGCGATACGCCGCCATTTTACACGTGCTCTTGCCACCTACGATGGTGAGGCGAGGGCGCAGCGGATGATTTGCTCCGATTTGATGAAATTGGTGGCAGATGTCGGAACATCGCATTTCAGCCATGTCCTTGAAATCGGGTGTGGCACTGGATGCCTTACTCAGAAAATGCGTGATTCGTATGAGGTGGACTCTTGGGTGGTCAACGACCTTTGCGGTGCCGCCTCGGGGTACGTGGATGCTATCCTTCGAGGACGAAATTATAAATTTGTGGAGGGTAACGCCGAGAAAGTTGACTTAGGTGGGGAGTTTGATCTTATTCTTTCAGCGTCGGTGTTTCAGTGGATTGATTCTCCGTCGCAGTTTTTTGAGAGACTATCCTCAATGTTGACAGATTCGGGGCACCTAATATTCAGCACATTCACTCCGGAGAATCTTTATGAGGTACGTGGGGTGAGTGGAAAGGGGCTTCTATATCCGTCGGTGGATGAATTGGAAAGTATTCTTAGCTGTAGCTTTGAAATAGAGCGTATGAGGGAGGATGAGATAGAACTTCGGTTCGCCACACCTATGGATGTGCTTCGCCATCTCAAGTCCACCGGAGTCACCGCCACCGGGGGGAATAAGATATGGACCAAAAGTATGCAGATAAATTTCTGTGATAAATATAAAGAGAAATATGCCACTGCCGATGGTGGGTGTCATCTCACCTACCGACCGCTGTACGTGGCTTGTAAAAAGAAAAAGTTATAATTTAGGTAAGACATAATTAAATAAGAAATAATGAAAGGAAAAGTCTATTTTGTGACAGGCATAGACACAAGTATCGGAAAGACCTATGCTACAGGAATGATTTCGCGCGCGTTGTTGGATGCCGGGAAAGATTCAATCACACAGAAGATGGTGCAGACGGGATGTGAGGATATCTCCGAGGATTTGGAAGTACACCGTAAGTTGGAGGGGCGCGGCTTCCTCCCGGAGGATGACGCCCGCGTCACCGCCCCCTATATATATCATTATCCATGTTCTCCCCACATGGCTGCGGAGATGGAGCATCGTCCCATAGATTTGGATGTGGTGACGGCGGCTACGGAGAAATTGCGCGAGAACCATGAGTATGTGCTTGTGGAGGGCGCCGGTGGATTGATGGTGCCTCTGAGCATGGACGTGATGAGCATTGATTATGCCAAGGCGAATAATTATCCTGTGATATTGGTGACTTCCGGACGTTTGGGGAGTATTAACCATACGGTCTTGAGTATGCATGCGTGCCGCACCTATGGAATAGAGGTGAAGGCTGTGGTTTTCAATCTTTACCCGGTGCTTGATGATCTGATCACCAACAATACCTTAGTTTACTTGCGCAGTTATCTTGCCAAGGAATTTCCCACCACGGCGTTGCTTATGCTTCCGGAAGCCGGGAAAGGTGGCGTAGAGGGTATAGAAGCGATATTCTAATCTTGCGGAAAATAAAAAAGACTCAATCGGGAAACCGATTGGGTCTTTTTTTAGTAGCGAATCCGGGACTCGAACCCGAGTCTCCACCGTGAGAGGGTGGCGT